>NZ_JAYEXN010000035.1:0-31943 GCF_044435015.1 Ochrobactrum sp. S1502_03 | reverse complement strand
CCGATTGAAATCGAAGGTCATGTTACCCTTTAAATAAGGGGTCCCGTTTGGATGCCGATAACCCCTCAAATGGGGTCCTTATTCCATGCTTAATGACAGACTAATTTTGCACCGCCGCTCTCACACTCCATAGCCCTCGCTGAAAAACAAACGAGGGAAGGTTCAAACATGGGTCAATTCTAAATGGAAATATCACCCCAAACCGGGTCAATTCTCAGCGGCAATCAACATTTGGCAGGCAGCGGCAGCAGCGTGATGTTTTTCGGTATGATGAGTTTATCTGTGAGATGCCAGCCAGCCTGATCAAGGATCAGTACTGCATGCGCTCTGCGCCCTACATGTCGAGATATTTCAGCAAGATGCTCATTCATTCCATGTGTATCACACCAAGGCATAACAAGGGCGGCACCTTTGCCCCACTTTGGGCAGATTGCACCAAAGATATATGCGGAACGCGTTCTTTGATCTTGTGGTGCACAGGGTCTTGAACCACGCCTTGCCCATCTGCGGGTATTCTTTGTCTTTTGCCCGACCCGCGCTTCATCCTGAAACCAGATTTCTATCTCTTTCCCTTTTGGCTGACATTTGCGGATTTCTGCCAAAGCGGCTGGGAAGTTTTTTTAAATGCATCAATTGCCTCGCTATCCTGCGCATGATGCCTGGGGCGTGCGGATAGTTTGCGATAGCCCATGATACGCAGTTCCCGGCCAACCGTCTGACGACTTGCAATAATATTGAACTCTTTCTCGATCCAGCGCACCAAATCGCACAAACGCCAGCGAACAACTCCATCCAGTTCAAACTGTGGGCCACGATCAACCAATGAGCTCAGTGCCTTGCGTTGCTCCTCATTGAGAAGCGCCTTACGCCCTGGTGCTTTACCAGTCTCCAGCCCTGCCGGACCTTTCGAGTTGAAACGCAAGACCCAATCCCGAATGACTTGTAATCCAACGCCGCCAAAGCGGGCAGCATCGCTGCGCCGTCCACCGTCATAAATAATCGATAAGGCCAGAAGACGGCGCGTACAGGCCGCGTCCTTGTGTTGCTTCGCAAGGGTCCGAAGATCATCACCTGTGAAATCCGTCCGCAATCTTATCGCACCACCCATCCAAAACCTCCTGTTTTGAATGATGAATCACGAAAAAGCGCAGAACGAAAGCGTAAAGTGAGTCTCAATTAACAAGCGTTGGTATTAGTCAGTATCGGCAGAAAAGATCAGAAGCTAACCCTCAAAGAGGCATTGAAGCCATTTCGTTGTGCTCCAGAGCCGAACTGACCGCTATAGGACACACCAAGTGTGGCGTCCTTCGACAGCACAAAATCCAGCCCGGCTTCGATAATGGCAGTGTCCTTGGCTATCGGCGCACCAGCAACGGTGAAAGCATTCGAGCCCAAGAAGCTCGCGGTCGAAACAGGGTTCACGTCTCCTGCTGCGTGTCTCCAGCCAAGATCTGCGCGAGCGGTAGTGGGGATCGATCCCAGATCAAATGTAGTCGAAGCTCGGAATCCGAGGGTGCTGAACGTGGTGTCCGTCGTGTCGGATTCCATGGATAGCGCTGCTGCCGTCTGGCCGTCCTCGTTGAATCCATCAGTTTTCAATCGGACATAAGACAAATTGGCATACGGTTCGATCACAGCCTTCGGGAGTTGGATCTTGTATCCGAGTTCACCAAATATCTGGAACGTTCCTGCGTCGTAATCGGCACTCAAGTTATCGCCGAAACCGGGGAAGGCGACATATCTGTTCATGTCCAACTGATGCCAGGTGTAGGCAACGCCTGAGTTGAAGGCCAATGCGTTGCCGTTTGGCATCTGCCATTCAGTACCCGTGTAAGCACCAATGGTGTAGTTATCGCTGCTGCCGGATGATGCTCTGCTATCGACATCGAAGGAGGTATGACTATAGCCAGCCAGGAGGCCGAGTCGCCAGTTTTCGTATACAAGCCTGTCGATACCGGTGACGAACCCGCCAACTGAAGATTTCAGCTGACCCGTGTTGCCATTCGGATCCTGTTCACTCCAGGCTCCGTAAGCGTATCCCCATCCCGTATAAAGATTTTCAGAACTCGCTTTTGGCGTCATAGTCTCGAAGGCTTCAGTCTTATTGGGTTCAGAAGCATAGTTCATCGTGGCCACTGGCGCTGTAGGTGTCGAGCCGTTGGCTTGTTGCAGCCGATTGGTGATTGCGCTGTTGATGAACTGCGACTGATTGATCAGTGCACCTTTCGCGGATGCGTAAGCTTCACCTGACAGACCATTAAAGGCCGACCGGGCTTCTTCAGCCGACTGCATCAAGAGCGTGTTGTAAAGTGCCAGTGAACTTCCTGTCTGAGCGAGGGAATCCAGAGCCTGAGCCGTTGCAAACTCGTTTCTCGTTTCTGTGACAGTCGTGAACAAAGGCGTTGGTTTCGGATTTTCTCCTTGCCCGGGGTTGCTACCTGGATCTGGATTGTTCGGTTCGGGTTCGGTTGCAATAGGCTTCAGCGCGACGTTGAAGGCATTTGAACTCTGATCTGGATCGAGTGTGAAGGTTAGGAACGCTGAGTTCGATGTCACATCCGCAAATTGTCCGTTAACCAGATTAGCTGCAGACAGAATGTTGTAATTCTGGCCTGCTTGGTAGCTGATTTCGGGATCAAGTGCCGTGATGACGAGATGCGAACCGCTGATGTTTGCCCGACCTGTTACATTGACGAGATCGGCAGTGCCGTCACCAGCCAGCTCAGCCATAAGGTAGGAGCCAGCTTGCAGGGTTAGGTCACCATTGATCGTCAACGTTCCAATCGAATTGCCTGGCGACAGAATACCACCGGATTGAATGCTTATGAGTGAACCTGGGCCTGAACCCAGCGTGCCGTATCCGCCGAGTGTTGCTCCGTCGAAAACAGTCACATTGCCGCCAAGCTTGCCGTTCCCCAGATTGTTCCCAACGATCAACTTGCCGCTCTTAACCGTGGTCGAGCCTGCATATCCAGAACTGTCACCTGTCAAAGTAAGGGTATTGGTACCTTCTTTGATTATATCGCCATTGCCAGCATAGATACCCTTCCAGGAAAAGGCATTTGAACGATCATAGATTAAGGTGCCAAGGTTGGTAATCGTACCAGTGAAATTGGTGCCACCGATAAGTCCCGTTGTACCGCCATTGCCCAGCTGAAGTGTGCTGTTGGGGCCAATCAGAACATCTCCTCTTGAACTACTGGTGGCAGTAAGAGTGAGCTTTCCGCTGCCGACTTGCACGAAGTGACCTGTTCCAGTGATTTCGCCGCCATAAACGACATCATCGGAACGATTGAAGGTGACAGTGCCATTGTTAAGGATATTCCCAACGATGGAACCAGTTGTTCCGCCATCGCCCATCTGCAGCAAAGTGCCGTTCGATAAGTCAATGCTCCCTGTAAATGTATTCTCCCCCGTTAAAAGTAATGCCCCGCTACTAAGAGAAATACCACCAGTTCCGCCAATCTGGCCACCAAATGTGGTCCCAATCGTGTTGTCGATGGATAGCGAACTGGCACCGAGGTTTATAGTTCCATTACCTGTCAGGTTCCTAACCTGAGCACCTGAAACGTTGGAAATGTCTAGCGTTCCATTTACGATGACCTCATTTGACGAATTGATCCGTCCCTGTCCAGACAAAGCCAAAGTTCCGGACTCAATATCCGTTACACCTGAATAACTATTCATTCCCGTAAGGGTGAGCGTGCCCGCGCCAAGTTTTGTAAGGCCGCCGAAGCCGGAAATCTGGTTGCTCGCAGTGGCATTATAATCATTGTTGAAAGCAATGGTCGTGCCGCCGTTCAGTAAATTGACATTGCCATTGCCGATATGGCCAAGCGTGGCTCCGTCACCAACCTGTAACGTTCCGGCCTGGACATTCCACGGCATTGAATCGCCAGTTGTTCCGACAACAGTCCACTTGGCATTAGTGGTTTTTTCGACGGCAGAGAACCCTGAATATAGCCCGATATTCAGATAAGAATTTGTGGATCCACCGAGATCCAGAACATTACGGTCGCCAGCTGATATAACGGAACTATTGAATGAATAACCGTTTCCAATAATAAGTCGGTTGTCGTTGCCAGAGAATTTTAAAGCTGGGGCCGATAGAAGACCGATTGAGTCCAGCCCCGTAAGAATGGCACCATAATTGCTGATGACATTCCGATTTCCGGTTACGAGTACGCCTGATCCACCAGTTGCTATGGGGCCGAACAAATATCCCTGAGCGGTCGCGCCACCCGAAATAGTGCCGGAATTCGTAACGTAGTTGTCGTTACCGTTAATTCTAAGGCCAACACCGCCATTGCCGACGACCTGATCAGGCGTGAATTGTCCAAATCCAGGTTGTCCTCCCTGACCTCCGGAAATCTGTCCCGTGTTTGTGACGTTGAATAATTCACCAGTAATGTCTATTCCATCGCCACCCGAGCCACCACTGCCGCCTATAGAACCATAGCCGCCTATAGAACCATAGCCGCCCATTCCCCCGTTGCCACCCGTTACTGTGCCCGAATTAAATATGGTCGACGCGGTCGCTTTGTTGGCAATATCGAAAATCAGCGCAGTTCCACCGCCACCGCCACCGCCGCCATTGGCATGAACTGTTGCGATGAATGTGTTCCCACCGTTCCCACCGTTACCGCCTGTGAGGACAAAGTCATTATCCAAACGAAAGAAATTGAGATAGTCAATATAGATTAGACTGGCACCGCCTCCACCACCGCCACCGCCACCATCACCAGGCGTATTGATATTGCCTCCGAAGCCTCCAGATTGAGCCTGATAGTTTTGGTCAAAAGCCATCGAAATAAGGGTCGGATAGTAGAATATGCTGCCAGCTCCACCACCACCACCACCTCCCGAGAATGGATCAGCAACATTGACACCCGGTGCCCCGGCGATATTTGAACCCGTAAAGGTCGCATTGCCGCCATTGGCACCGGACATTCCTGATTGACTGATGCCACCCTGGCCGCCTTGACCAGCAGCTGCCGATTGCGCTAGCGCTGAAGAAATGAATGTTGTCGAAGACAACATGAGTATGGACGCCGCGATAACGCAGCGCGAAGTATTTCGCGATACTGACATGTTTCCCACCTCAAGACGCTTTCCGACCGCTGCGTCTATGTGCCCCAAGTTTGATCTTCGCATTCGAATGGACGAGGCGAAGATATTGCCCACTATTATATTCGCAAATTTATGAAGTATTTTTATAAGGAAATCTACGAAAAAACAGCGGGTAGTTTAAAAAATCCACGTAAATTGTGAGAGATTTTACATGACTATACTTGAGAAGCTTACGCAAAAAGCCGCCCAACCATGATGGCTGGGCGGCAAGTGAAGGACCCAGGAGCAACCCAAAGGGCACAGTTACCTTAACTCTGGCGCAAGCATAAGCTGCGAAAATAGGCCATGATCGAATCTCGTTCCTCACTTTATCACCGCCATCGTTTCCCTGCTGAGATTATCGCGGAGGCGGTATGGCTGTATTATCGCTTTCCTCTTAGCTTTCGCATGGTCGAAGATATGCTGGCTTACCGTGGGATCATCGTCACCCACAAGACGGTGCATGAATGGGCGGAGAAGTTTGGACGTGAATATGCCAATACGATCCGTCGCCGCACCCCACGTCTTGGTGATAAATGGCACCTTGATGAAATGGTCATCACGATCAAGGGTGAGAAGCATTTTCTGTGGCGCGCCGTTGATCAGGATGGCTTTGTACTCGATGTTCTTGTTCAGAAGCGCCGTAACACCAAGGCTGCCAAGCGTTTCATGCGTAAACTTCTACGCGGCCAGGGCTGTTCAGCCCGCGTCATGGTCAGCGATAAGCTGAGATCTTATGGTGCTGCCAAACGAGAACTGGGGATGAGCGTTTGCGATCATCGTCAGCACAAAGGCTTGAACAACCGCGCTGAGAATTCGCACCAGCCCATCCGACGACGAGAGCGGGTCATGAAGCGCTTTAAATCAGCGCGACACGTGCAACGCTTCACATCCATTCACGACCCGGTCTACAATCTCCACTACTTTCCCCGCAACCTTCTCTCCTCAGCAGACCATCGCGAGCTGCGTCAGACCGCCACAAACATGTGGCGTGAAATCGCATGCCTGAAAGCTGCATAATTTCAGCGTCATAGACAAAATTGCGGACTTGCTCAGGTTAACGTAACAGTGCCCGCGCCTGCCCACCGGGTGTTGTGCGGCGCGGGGCTGACCAACCCGCAATGGTATCTTCACTGATCCAGAAAGTGATGCTGCCACGCTGGCGCAAACCAGCATCATACTCAGGCCAGTTGATAACCTTGAACTTCTGCGGCGGTATCTTATGGCGTTGAGCAGCGTTATGTTTGAAAGGCATGAACGAGACCCCGAAGACGAAACGAAAACGTCAACGGCTAAAGCCTAATTCTCTAAGTTCAGTAAATCTGAACGCCTTCATGCACCAACGCCAGGCTCGATAATACTACTCACGCCTGATATGCAGTCAGCCACCACTCCGGTGGCCGTTATCATTATAATTGCATGCAAGCTGTTGCTTGCTTCACAGAGTATGGCCCATCTTAGCGGGCCAGCAAAACGCCCGTTTTTTCGCTGACTGCGCGCTCATATATAAGGGCAGCAACAGCGAGATCCCCCGAAGCAATGCCCTTAAAGAAAAAGGCTTTTCTTCCGTGATCATCGAGAGGGTGATTTATCAAACTCTCAAGATCCATTGCGACCTGAACTGATTTTATTTCGTTGCCCTCAACATCATATGGATGTTTGCTCTGCTTCAGGCTGTCTGTGGCAATGAAATCAAATCCATTAAATCCTTCTGCAATCCAGCTGCGACCCAGATCAACCATGACTGCGAGTGCATTGGGTTTTAGTTTGCGACCATCCAGATAGGGCTTAAGTCCAGCGGCAGCAGGCACTGTGCTGATAACAATATCGCAAGTTTCCAGTACTTCATCAGGATGGTGAGAAACCTGGGCTTTCATGGACCGATTGGCGGCAAAATCTGCAATTTTCCTCGCTGATTGCTCACTGCGGCTAAAGCAAAAAACCTGTTCTAAAGATGGGTAGAGATCGCGAAATGCGAGAAGATGTTCACGAGCTTGTTGGCCGCAACCAATGAAACCAATGGAAACAGGATTGGATCTGTACATGCATTGCGCTGCAAGTGCAGAAATTGCAGCAGTTCTCACGAGTGTTATGTAATTGCCATCCATAATCGCCAGCGGCTGACCTGTTTCAAGGTCATTAACGCAGATGAGCGAATGGATATTATCAAGTTTTGATCCTGGAGTTGATGGGACCACTGAAACCCATTTGATAGTAGCAACTCCCATGCCTGTAGAGTCACTGGTCAGGGCGGGCATGCATTGAAAACTGTGGCCTGTCGCATAGGCCAGTGTTGTTTTCGGTTCAAATTTGAGTTGCCCGGCTGCTGTAGCCCGTACAGCTTCGGCGATCGCGTCGCGCAACTCGCTTCTTTCTGGCGCGAGTTGCTCGACTTGCGCACGGGACAGATAAAGAAGATCTTGTGTCATTAAAATCTCTTTGCTGAAAAAGGTTTTAGTGCCGGATCCGCATACTGAGGATTTGTAAGCAGTTGGCCAACCATTTTTGCGGTTGCGGGAGCCATCGAAACACCAGTGTGCCCATGCCCGAATGCATAGACAATATCCGGGCAGGCACTCGATCTGTCGATCACTGGCATGCTGTCAGGGGTAGAAGGCCGGTGACCCATCCAAACATCGTGCTCACCCTGATCAGCCCGCTGCTTGAGTAATGGAAAGGCGCGTTTGGCATAGGATTGCAAAATTTGTGAGCGCTCCCAGCGTGGAGGGGCATCCAGGCTCGCTAGTTCAACCTGACCGGCAAGTCGCAATCCGGTTGACGTAGGAACTATCGCCATTTTGCCTTCCGCATGCATTATGCCATGATTGACTGTAAAGCCGGGATCCTTAATCGTGATGTGATAGCCTCTTTCGGAGATTAGCGGAATTTTATCACCCAGCTGTGCTGCAAGCGTTTTGGACCATGCACCTGCGGCAATAACAGCCTGATTACATACAATATCGCCACAGCTGGTTTTAACTGCGGTCAGTTTTTTGCCGCTAAGCTTAAATCCTTTGACTTCTGCCTGTATAATCCTGCCGCCACGAGATTTGAAAAGCTCTCCAATTGCACGACAGTATTCGGATGGGTTGGCCAGCGTCGCTGCATCCTCAATCATCATCCCATAGCGATAATCAGAGGAGAGGGCGGGTTCGAGATGCCTCAACTCATCGGCTTCCAGGAGACGAACGCGGATATTGTGCTTTCTGCGCAGTTCCCAGCCCTTGCTGTCAGCCTCGAGCTCCTTGCGATTGCGGTAGATATACATGGTGCCGGTTGCAAGAATCAGATGCTCAACGCCGGCTGCTTTTGCAAAATGCTGATATTGACCCACCGGATCATCCAGCAAAGGTAAGCGTTCTACGATCTGCTCTTCAATTTTTTGCCAGTTGCGTCCCGCCCAGAGGAAACGCAGAAGCCATCCCGTAATTGAGGGAAGATGCCGCCAACGTATGGTAAATGGACCATTCTTGTCCAGCAGATAGCCAGGCACTTCTTTCCAGAGGCCGGGAACAGAAATAGGCATAATAGCGCCTGCATTAATCCAGCAGCCATTACCAAAAGATGCGCCCTGTCTGCCACCGACTTCATCGCGCTCAATAAGGCAGACGTTTTTTCCCTGCTCTTGCAATGTAAGAGCGGAGAACAGGCCCAAAAGCCCCCCGCCAATCACACATATTGTCTGATTGCCGCCCGTTTTGTTTTGCTCCATATCAAGCGGCTCCCCCCGCACGTCGCCCGCTTCCAGGCTGAACAATGTCGAATTCTAATTTTAGTTTATCGCTTGTCTTGATGTCCGATTTGAAACGGGAAATGCGATAAGGCTCGATTGAAACCTGGTTATCCCGTCCTAAAATCAGATTGGTTAAACAAAGGCCAACGGCTGGGCCAATCTGGAAACCACCGCCACTGCCACCGAATGCGTGATACAGTCCCGGGGTGGTTTCTGATGGGCTTACTATCGGAAGCATGTCTGGCAGATAAGCCTCCACGCCAGACCAGACGCGAATGATTTCTGCATTATTGAGCGCTGGCATGTAACGGCCGATTGCCCGCATGCCATTGAGTGTTTTAGCTGGTGGCACAAATGTATGTTTGCCATCTTCATTTGACATGGTTCGCGGGTAGCCGGCGAAGATGAAATTACCACGTGAAATTTGTCTGATAATAAGATCGCCGTCGATACTATAAACGGAAGGTTTAAGTACGTAAGGGAGGGGTTCGGTTACGAATTGCGGTGGGCCCGCGCGAAACAGAGGTACGGTTTCGCCAAAGCTTTCTGCTATCCTGTCAGCCCAGCCTCCAGCGGCATTCACAACTACTTCTGACAAGAACCTTTGGCCATTGGAACTGGTCAGCTCGAAACCCGCAGCAGTTTTTTGAATCTGCGTAATTGGGCAGTTTTCTATAATTGAGCCGCCACGTTGTTTAAATGCTCGCGCTATAGCTGGCGTGGCGAGACGCGGGTTGGCGACGGCGCAGGCTGGAGAATAAGAAGCAACAAGTGCATCGCTACTCAGCCAGGGGAGGTTCTTGCGCAATGCTTCACCTTCCCAGAGATCAATCGACAGTCCACACTGACGTGAGTTGCTGGCGTAGTAAAAAAGCTTTTCGCGGCTTTTTTCATTGTGTGCGAAATAAATCATACCATTTCGCTCATATTCGCAGGGTGATCCGAACTCCTGTTCGAAACCTTCCCAATATTCCTGCGCTAACAAAGACAGCGGATATTGCTCAAGCGCACGTCCCTGTAATCGCAATCCACCGAAATTTGCACCACTGGAAGCGGCGCCGATAAAACCGCTTTCGATAAGCAGTACGCTTTGTCCGGCTTTAGCAAGAAAATATGCAGTGCAGACTCCGAAAAGCCCGCCACCAACAACGATGGCGTCGTGCTTTTTATCCATTTTCCTGTTCCTGCTTATTCAGAAAGCTTTCAGATACGCCCACCGGCATTGGGCGAAACGGCGCTTGTGCCCTTAATCTTCCTGTGGCCTCAGGCGATTTACCAGAGCTGCAAACGGCGAGTTCCTGCAAAGTCTGGTTACAATAGCGGCCCTGGCATCTTCCCATTCCACAACGCGTGATGGCTTTAATACGATTAACTTCAGTGTGAGCAATGTCTGCTTCCACAGTTTTGCGGATTTCACCTACGGTTACTCTTTCACAGCGACAGACATATGTTTGATCCGACAATAAGGCTGCATTTTCGTGCGGCCAGCGGAATGCGCTCGCCATAGCGCGTTGAAAATTGCGCAATCGACTGACTTTTTTTGCAAGACTCTGAAACTCGCGCTGATCCGTTGGCTTGCCCCTCTGCTTCAGCATGGTAAGAGCTGCTAGCCTGCCCGAAGCATCTGCTGCTTCTGCACCGCCGATAACCACGCAATCACCAGCCAGCCAAAGATCATCACGCGCCTGACCATCATTGGATATGAGTGGAAGCCATTGACGGAAATGTGGGTCAAATTCGATTTTTGCTCCCGCAAGTTCAGCCAATTGCGTTTCTGGCTTCAGGCCAAAGCCAAATCCTATGGCATCACATTCAAGCCGTTGTGTTGTACCATTCTGATCCGCATAGACGACTGCTTCCACATGGCCGTTGCCTTCAAACCTGGTAAGTCTGACGCCGTTGAATATTTTAACACCGCAGGATTTAAGCTCATTAATGAGGCTTACACCCTCAAATAAGGTTTTTAATGAGTAGCGCGCCATATGAAATGCGGCTTTGTACTTTGCGTGCTGAGTCGTGGTGTCGAGAATCGTTACATCACGAAATCCCAGCCGGACATATTGCGCAGCTGCCAGATAAAGCAGCGGTGAAGATCCCGCAAAAACAATTTTCTTCCCGATCGAACTCGCATGGGTTTTCAGCGCAACCTGCGCGCCCCCAAGAGAATATACACCGCCCAGTTGCCAGCCCTCAACAGCGAGAATACGGTCAGTCGCACCGATTGCAATAAGCAGCTGCTGATAAGGAATTTCCTGTTGGTGGCGTTGGGAAACAGTCGAAACTACATTGTCGTATATGGCCCAGGCCATCGTGCCGGGCCGATAGTCGCAATGGTTCAGAATGGTGTCTTCTTCGTTTTGGCGACGTAAGGCTTTTTCATAATATTTACGACCAAATATCGTATGGCCATAGGATTCAATACTGGGATGAAGGCGGCGAGTACCCTGACCGCCTGGATTATTCGTCTCTTCAAGGATGATGGGTCTTATGCCAGCTTCTACAAAAGCTTTGGCGGCTGCAAGCCCGGCTGGACCAGCGCCTATGATGACCGGGGGCAAGTCAAACTGTCTGGCGGTCATGCTGAAAACCCGTGCATTGGTGCGCGACTCAAGAGCCTCTGCCCTTCTTCGACTATCGAGCGACATGCGCGTAACCGCTCCCCATCCTGTGTCCAGACAGAGCAATCCTGGCATGCTCCCATAAGGCAGAACCCCGCCCTTGGCGCACCGTCAAATTCTGAGAATGACAAATGCTGGCTTTCGCGCAGCAAAGCCGAAATTACAGTCTCGCCTCGATAGGCTCGTACAGGGTGGTTATCGAAGTGAATAATAAGATCCGGCTGTTTATCCGTTCTTATAGGAAGAAACTGGCTTCCACCCATGTAATTGCCCCTGTTATGGATATGCAATAATAACTATGGCATAATGGTAAGATTAAGCTTTCATACTTGTCAATAAAAATGCATGCAACCTTCATACTTTAACTGAAAGACATTGAGTGAGCCGCAGCAATGACCAGATTGGCAAACTTTGCCGGCACGTCTTCACGCTTGTAACGCGCGAGAGTTACGGCTACGCTGACAGACCCCAGGACATCACCGTTAGGGTGAGTAATAGGGGCTGCGATAGAAGCGTCAGCGTGATATATTTCTTCATAGGCTGTAGCAAAACCGGCGGCACGAGCCTCAGCGACCATCGCCATGATTCGATCCGGTTCAGTAGGTGTGTCGCGTGTGTAGCTTAAAAGCTTGGAAGACTCTAATATTTCAGCTACTTTTTCGCGCGGAAGGCGTGAAAGTATTGCCCTTCCCGGAGCAGTGCAGTAAGCCGGAAGGCGAGATCCTATAATAACGTCAGTATTGAGAAGATGTCTGCTTAAAAATCTTGTTACGAATACAATTTCATTGCCATCAAGAACTGTAAGATTTACCGTTTCTTCTGTTTGTTTGCTTAGGTGCTGCAATATTGGCATTGCTCTATCGACCAGCTTAGAGCTTCCAATAAAGTGGTGGGCTAAATCCAGAGCCTTGACCGAAAGCTCATACTGGCGATTTTGCGGATGTTTATTAAGATAGCCAAGCTGCTGTAGTGTATGAGCAAACCTTTGTGCCGTACTGATGTCTATATTCGCTTTTTGGGCAAGCTGAGACAGAGTCATGGCCGGATCATAACGATCAAAAGACCGAAGAATATTGAAGGCCTTCGCCACGGATTGCACCATTAAAGGATCCGCTTTTTTCTTGCTGTCTACCATAATGCCACCCTTTCAGTGCTATCCGACGATTGTACGTCAATAACAAAAACTCAATTCTGGACTCAATAGAGCAAGATTCTTGCTGCTGTTGCGCCGATCATTAGCAGAAAAATCTGTTTCTTCGTAACTTTTCCTTGACGGTGATCACGTTCCTTGTTTCTATATAATAATTATTATTGCATTACAATAACGGAGGCGCAGTTGAGCAGCTTTATTCTCACGGAAACAATCGGAGCGGTTCGTCGCATTACACTGAATCGTCCAGAGAAGCTCAACGCATGGAATAAGCCCATGCGCGACCAGCTTATAGCGGCGCTCAAGGATGCTGAGCAGGATGATGAAATCCGTGCATTGATTCTGACAGGAGCAGGTGACCGCGCTTTTGGTGCTGGTCAGGATCTGAGTGAAAGTAAGACATTTGATTCTTCCAGCACAGAAGGCTGGATGGGTGAATGGAAGGCTCTTTATTCGCTGTTCCGCGATTCTTCCAAGCCAATCGTAGCTGCATTGAATGGTGTTGCCGCAGGCTCGGCGTTTCAGATCGCGCTGTTGTGTGATCTGCGCGTGGCTCATTCCGGTGTCACTATGGGGCAGCCAGAAATCAATTCAGGTATCCCAACAGTAACCGGCAACTGGATTATGCGTGAAATGATCGGTCTTTCCCGCACGATAGATCTTACGCTTACCGGACGAATGCTTGATGCAGCAGAAGCTTATTCCTTTGGTCTGATTTCGCGACTGGTTGATCAGGTAAAAGTCCAGGATGAAGCGCTGGAGCTAGCTAATCATCTGGCTTCGCTGCCACCAGTTGCAATGCGCCTTAACCGCCAGCGGATTGCAGAAGTAACCCAGGATGGTTTCGATAACGCAATGGAGCGTGGCGTTGTAATCCAGACTGAAGCCTACGCGACCGGCGAACCGCAGGCAATGATGGAAAAATTCTTTGCGGTGCGTGCAGCTCGTAAGGCGGGGGCGTAAGCCTCCGCATTTCAGAGGCCCTGATTTTGCGGGTCATAACAACAACAGACGATACGGTTCCGCCATAGGCATCTGGAATTCCAGCCTGATCTGATCAAATAGGGGCAATCGTCTAATTATAACAGGGGATAAAATGAAAAAGTCTTCATTTGACATTAGCCGCCGTACGTTACTCCTTGGGGGGACTGTTGCATTGGCGATGCCCATGATCAACCGTAAGGCATGGGCCAGCGAGAGTCTTGTTGTTGCAGATCCGGGTGGGCCATTCGCAGAAGGCTATCGTGCGGCATTCTACGATGATTTCACTGCCGAAACAGGCATTGAGATTCAAGGTGTCGCTCGTGACGCGGAACCTACAGCGCAGTTTAAATCCATCGTTGAAACCGGCTCGTATATCTGGGATGTCTGCACGGCAACGCTTTCAGCTCGTCTTATCCTTGAGCGGGAAGGTCTGCTTGAGCCGCTCAATATCCCTGCCGAGGCTGTCGTTGATGTGATGCCAGAAGCGGTTCATCCCAACATGCTGGGAACTGATGTTTATTCAGCCGTGCTCGCTTTTAATAAAGAAACCTGTGAGAAGGCGCCGGGAAGCTGGGCAGATTTCTGGAATGTTGAAGAATTCCCCGGTCGTCGTTCGCTGCGTAAAAACCCGTTGGATACGCTGGAAGTCGCCTTGCTGGCTGACGGCGTTGATCCAAAGGATCTCTATCCTCTTGATCTCGATCGTGCTTTCCGCAAGCTTGATGAGATCAAGGATCATATTGATGTGTGGTGGACCGGTGGCGCGCAGTCAACACAGCTTCTTGAAAGCGGTGAAGTTGACATGATTGCTGGCTGGAATGCTCGTTTCCAGGCTGCAATTGACAATGGAACGCCGGCTGAAATCGTCTGGAACCAGGGTCTTTATTCAATCGAAGGCTGGGTTGTTCCTAAGGGTTGTCCGAAAGCCGATCTGGCACGTCAGTTCGTGGCATTCTGCGCACAAGCGAAGCAACAGGCAAAATTCACACCCTATGTTGCCTATGGTCCTACCAACCTGAAGGCCTACGACTTCATTCCGCCAGAGCGTGCGGCGATCCTGCCAACTGCTCCGCAGAATTTGAGCAAGATGACGCTGGCCTCTGACCCATACTGGCTGGAGCACCGCAATGCAGCGACTGAACGCTTCAATGGCTGGCTGTTGCAGTAGAGTAAACATACGACGGGAGAGCGCAGGTTCTCCCGTCAGCTCCTGCCCGCACACTGCTTGAACTTGATACGGCTTTAAAAAGATACCAGACTACGGAGTAGTAATGACTGAGGACGCCCGCTCTGAGAAACTTTTGCTTGATGGCATCTCCAAAAAATATGGGGATTTCACGGCGCTCAAGCCAACCCAACTTACCATCATGGATGGAGAGTTTCTCACATTGCTCGGACCTTCAGGGTCAGGAAAAACCACTCTTCTACAGATCATTTCGGGTCTGGTAGAGCCCACGACGGGGAAGATGTTTTTCGAGGGCGAAGACTGGACATATCGCCCGGTGAATGCACGCGGTATGGGTATGGTGTTCCAGCATTATGCCTTGTTCCCCCATATGACTGTTTCCGAGAACATCGCTTTCCCGCTAAAAATGCGTGGGATGAGCCACTCAGATATCAGCAAAAAAGTCACAGAAACACTTGATAAAGTTCAGCTTGGAGCATTTGGGCATCGGTTCCCTCGCGAGCTTTCTGGTGGGCAGCAGCAGCGTGTGGCACTGGCCCGTTGTTTTGTGTACCGCCCCAAAATCATTCTGATGGATGAGCCTCTGGGTGCTCTGGATAAGTCACTGCGCGAAAACATGCAGCTTGAGATCCGTCGTTTGCATCAGGAATTTGGCACGACAGTTATCTACGTGACACATGATCAGGAAGAAGCACTGGTTATGTCAGATCGTATCTGCGTCATGAATCATGCACAAATTGAGCAGATTGCTCCGCCGCGATCGATCTATCTCAATCCTGAAACTGTCTTTGCAGCTTCCTTTATTGGTCAATCCAATATTATCAAGGGCAAGCGCTCTTCTGCGAATGCTGATATCGCTACTATTGAAACATCCGTGGGAAGTTTCACCGGCCAGTTCACTGCGCGCGATAAGCAAAGTCAGGTACTTGCACTTGTCATTCGACCAGAACAGATTTTCGTCGGCCAGCCTCAATCAGCCGAGCAGGATAGTCTGGAGGGTGTTCTGGAGGATATGGTCTATATCGGTTCGGATGTACGTCTGCTGGTCAAGCTATCTGATGGCAGCCAGTTCAGCGTGCGTCATGATCCGCTGGCAGCAAATCTTCCATCGGTGGGCGATAGAATTCGTCTCTACTGGAACCGATCTGTTGCGAGGATCGTATCATGACGAACACCTCAGCAAAAACCTGGAAACCCGATGCGATCTGGCTCGCAGCACCAGCTTTGCTGCTTCTTGCTGTTTTCTTTTTGCTTCCTATGTTCCGCCTTCTGGGGCTCAGCTTTACGGATGATGCTAAGGGAAGCTTTTCGCTCGTCAATTATGAGCGACTTGGGGACAGCCTGCTCTATTGGAGAATTTTGGGCATCACGCTTGAAATTTCCGCGCTGACTGCGATTTTCTCGGTGCTTTTCGGCTACCCGATTGCTATGTGGCTTGCCAGCCTTGAAGATCGCAAGCGTGGCAACATGCTGATGCTTGTTCTGCTGCCTTTCTGGACGTCATATCTGGTGAAAACCTTTGCCTGGATGATCCTGCTGGGCAAGAATGGTGTTTTCAACTCAATCCTACTTGGATCTGGTGTCGCTGATCGCCCGGTCAATCTCATGTATAATGAATTGGGCGTGTTGATCGGTATGGTTCATGCCATGATTCCGCTTGCCGTCCTTTCTATGTTGCCGGTCATGACTGGAATTGATAACCGTCTGACTCTGGCTGCCTCCACTATGGGTGCCAGTCGTTCGGATCGTTTCTGGCTGGTCTATTTCCCGCTCTCAATGCCAGGTGTTGTGGCGGCAGGTCTGCTGACCTTCATCACTTCGTTAGGTTTCTTTATTGTTCCGGCATTTCTTGGCGGACGTCAGCAGACGATGCTTGCTCAGGCAATCATTACTCAGGTTCAGGAAATCGTAAACTGGCCCTTTGCTGCTGTTCTTGCAACAATGCTGGTCGTTGCAGCACTTGTGGTTATAGGGATCTATAATAAGCTCTTTGGACTGTCTTCCCTTTCTTCCGGCAATGGTGTCCAAAGCAAGAAAACAATGTCGCCTGACAGTCCGCTGCGTAAGCTGGGTTATGGGATACTTGCCCTTGTGGCCCGGATTTTCCGCCCACTGGATCGTCTTTTCCCACCGAAAGAAGGCGGCAGTCCGTTCAGAACCATTTATGTGGTATTGCTTATCGGCTTTTTGATGCTGCCTGGCCTGATTGTCATTCCACTTAGCTTTACCTCGGGCAGAAATCTTGCTTTCCCACCTCCCGGGTTCTCGCTGCGTTGGTTTGAACAATATTTCAACTCAGCAATCTGGATGAGCGCAACGATGCGTTCCTTTGGGGTGGCCTTCGCTACGGCTTTCTTCGCCACGGTATTGGGTGGACTGGCAGCACTTGCTCTGTCCCGCAGTTCATCACGTCTGAATGGTCTGATCTTTGGTCTGATATTAGCGCCGATGATTGTACCCAGAATCGTAATTGCGGTTGGCCTGTTTTACCTGATGGCGCAGATCGGTCTTGTCGCGACGGATACGGGGCTGGTAATCGGCCACACACTCCTGGCGCTTCCATATGCGTTCATCACTATCGGGTCGGTGCTTAAAAACTACGATTGGCGTCTTAATCAGGCGGCAGAAACCATGGGCGCAGGCAAGCTGACAGTTTTGCGTCTGATTACCATTCCCCTATTGCGTGGTGGGCTTCTGTCTGCTGCTTTGTTTGCTTTCGTTACTTCACTGGACGAGCTGACTATTGCGATCTTCGTATCCGGTGGACTGAAAACGACGCTTCCAAAGCAGATGTGGGACGACATGTTCCTTCAGCTTAATCCAACACTTGCCGCAGTCTCTGTCATCGTTCTTCTGATCGTGACGGTAATCCTGCTCCTGGCGCGTAAACTCGAGAGATAATTCAAAGATAACCTCCCTCTTTGAATACGAATACTAAGGATGCAAAATGCATATCCATGGACTGGTGCGGTCATTTATGGACCGCGCGCAAAGCAGTGCGCAAAATACTTACGCGACTCTGAACGGCCAGTTGTGCAATTTTGACGACCTTTACAAGGCGTCTGAAGCTATTGGCCACGTATTAGCGAAAGAAGATCTTAAGTCTGGCGACCGTGTGGTTGTCATGATGCCAAATAGCCCATACTCACTGGCTATGATTTTTGCGCTATTGCGTCGGGGATTAGTATGGGTGCCGGTTAATCCGGCACTGGTGGGCAACGCACTGGATAATGTATTCCGCACAACAGAGCCAAAGCTTGCTTTCTGTGAGCCTTCTGTCGCTGAAACAATACGTGCCAGTGCTGAGCTTACCGGTACAACAGTTCAGGTTGTGGCGGATACTTCCTTTCCTGAATATACTGGCGACGCACCTGCTGTAGATTTGCCAGAGCCACAGGATCTGGCAGCAATCATGTTCACTTCCGGCACCACCGGACCGGCAAAGGGTGTGATGGTCACCCATATGATGCTGGAACTTGCTTGTCATTCCGTGGCTCTTTGCACAGATCTCAAGCCTGGCGACAAGTTCTTTATGTGGGAGCCCTTCTATCATATCGGCGGCGCGCAGGTGATACTGCTACCACTCTTTCATGACATTACCCTCACCATGACCGAGCGGTTCAGTGGCTCTCAATTCTGGCGTCAGGTCAGTGAGACCGGCTGTACACATATTCATCATTTGGGTGGTATTATTCAGATCCTGCTGAAGCAGCCTGAAAGTCCGTTTGACCGTAACCACAATGTGCGTGTGGCATGGGGAGGGGGCTGCGCTCCCTCAGTCTGGCGTGCTTTTGAAGAACGCTTTGGTGTTCAGATCCGTGAATGTTACGGAATGACTGAATGCTCATCCCTGACCACATATAATGCTGAAAACGTTGTGGGATCTGTTGGTCGGCCCCTGCCTTATTTTAACGTGCGGCTGATTGACGAGAATGGCAAGGCGCTTGGGCCTGGTGAAGGGAAGGGTGAAATTGTAGTTTCGACTACATTACCCGGAGCTATTACCGCAGGCTATTACCGCAACGCTGAAGCAACTGCCAAAGCAGTGAAAGCTGACGGTTTCTATACGGGTGACCTCGGTTCCTGGGATGAAGATGGCCATCTTTATTTCCATGGGCGCACAGGAGATTCTATTCGTTGTAAAGGCGAAAATGTTTCTGCGTTTGAAGTCGAAAGTGTCGCTAATCGCCATCCGGATGTTGAAGAGTCAGCTTTGGTGGGTGTCAAAGCCGAAATTGGCGAATATGACATTCATCTCTTCATCGAACCGCGCGCTGGCGCAAACCCGGATCCGCTTGAAATATGGACATGGCTTTCAAGTCAGCTGGCTCCATTTCAGCGGCCGAGATTTATTTCTTTGGTTGAAGGTTTCCACAGAACACCAAGCCAGAGAATTCAGAAACATCTTCTGGATGTAAGTCCGGATAATCGTTGGGAGGCACCTCAAAAGGTGAAAGGTAAAGCAATATGAGCTGTGATGTTCTGATTACGGGTACGGGAATGTTTGCAGGGCGAATTGCTCTGGACATCGCATCCACTGCAAAAACACCGGTCAATGTTGTGATTGCCGGCAGGAATAAAATGCGCCTTAACTGGCTGAAAACTGCTGGTAACGCACGCGCAGCGATGTTTTCAACGCCGGCGCGGTTTTCAACTATCGAAGTTGACATAGTTGCAGATGGCGCCAGTGACTGGCTGCTTGACGAATGCAATCCGCGTATCGTGGTGCAGGCTGCGTCTATTCAAACTTCAACCGTGATTTCCGATAAAGGCAATCGCTGGACCCAGCTGGTAGCCGAAGGCGGATTGAGCGCAACGGCTGTGTTTCAGTCGCTGATTTCGTCACGCATGGCGGCAGCAATCTCCGGTCGTAAGAACCGTCCTTTGTTGATTAACTGCTCTTTCCCGGATGTGGTCAATGGCGTCATCAAAGCGATGGGACATGATGTACTTTGCGGCACTGGCAATGTCGCTATTCTGTCTAATGTATTTGATGGTGCTTATGAACATTCAGAATCTGATCCATTGCGTGTAATTGCGCATTATCAGTGCCTTGCCGCATGGCGTAAGCCACCGGAAGAACGAGCAGGGGCTGTTGCTCCTCTTGTTTATGTTGGTGAAGAAAAACTGGATAATGTCTTTGAAACGTTCAGACAGTGCCAGCTGACACCTGAACCCGCCATTGAAATTTCAGGGGCATCCGGTGTGACTCTCATTCTCGCACTGGCCGCAGGAACCGCGTGGCGTGGACATGCTCCAGGTCCGGATGGCTTGCCCGGTGGATATCCTGTGCGTCTGGACAATAACGAGCTGGTTCTTGACCTCCCTGCTTCCATCACGCGGGAAGAAGCGATTGAATGGAATTCAGGCTTCGAAGAAAAAAATGGCCTCGTTGTTGAAGGTGAAACAGTTCGATATCGCGGCAAACTTAAGTCTCTGCTGGAAGAAGAAAATTTCCAATATGCTGACGGGTTTGATGCAAAAGACCTGGAACAGGTCTGTTCCGATATGTTGTCTTTGCGGGATCGTTTGATGGGCGAAACCGTCTGACAAACTTTAACCATTCGCTGACCAGCGCTGCCATCCCCCCGGCAGATACTGGTCAGCGAGGATCGTGGCGCTGAAAAAATTTTTCGTGTAAGCGAGAAATCAGCGCCCGATCCACTAATCTAACGGTACGGAGGCGTGCCATAATTAATCAATCTGCTCCTTGTTCACCGCAATTGAGCTTGTCTTTCATATATGCAATTATGGTGCTGGCACGAACTGCTATCGTGGCAGCTATTCCTATTCTTGCTTTAAAATTTCTTGGTCACGCCAATTATATCAGCACTCTTTATCTTTCAGTGAGTCTGATATGCCTTGCCTTCAGTCTGTTTCTTCCCAGAATTATTTCATCTATCGGATTATGGCGCTCATTAATAATGGCAGCATTATTCGGTGTTCTCTCCGCAGTATCGTTTCTTGCTAACAATATTTGGTTTCTGTTTCCAGGGCTGTTATTTCAGTTCCTGATGTTCACTCTCTTTGAGAGTGCGATCAATATTTATACTACTCAGATTATACCGCGCCGCGATCTGTCTTTTTTTGAATCTCGTCGGGTTTTGTTTTCTGGTTTCACTTATCTTGCAGGACCATTATTGTGTGGCTGGGCAATCCACAAAGATATCCTGTGGCTGCCAATCATGCTCAGTGGCGTTTGCGCAATTTGTGTGCCCTTATTGCTTAAGTTGCTGATACCATGGGCAGCAAAAATTCAACCGGCTGTCCAACTTGCCATGCCGGGCTTTAAAGACCTCGTCCTTTTCAAATCACAGCCCCGCCTTGTATTAGCCTGGCTCCTGGCTGTAAGCAGGTCATCCTGGTGGCAAGTATATACAGTCTATACGCCGGTATTTGTTGTAATGGCCGGATTTAGCAGTGCGTCAGTCGGCCCAATTATTGCATTGGGTGCAGGTACCCTAATTCTGGCACCGTTCTGGCAGATTATATCGCGCAGATACGGGCTTCGTCTTACCTTTTTCTACGGTTACCTGATGTGTGGTGTGTTCACAGTGACCGCTGGAATTTTAGGAATAGATCATCCGTATTGGGCTGTAGCATCCTTAATCGGTGGAGCACTTGCTATCAGCGCTGTCGATAGTGGGGGAAATGCGCCATTTTTGCGGGCTGTGCGCCCGCATCAAAGAATAAAAATGGTCCCACTTTACAATACATATCGCGACATAGCCCAGATTGTCCCATCAGCAATTTTTGCAATTATACTGATCTACCTTAATATATCATCCGTCTTTGTATTTATGGGGTTATTTGTTATGGCTATTTCATTTTATTGTTTGAAATTGCATAAAAGGCTATAGTTTTGTTAAGGCAGGTACGTGCCACCTATGAGTATAGTACCGATAGATTTATCCGGCCTGGTGGAGAAGGGGTGAAATAGCAGACTGAATGAAGCCTTCCATTCTAGACGCTTGCAGTTATGACACCATCCACATGGAGGACCTGTCCGTTGACAAAGGAAGAAGCATTTCCGCTGAGATATACAGCTGCGGCACTGTTACGTTAACCTGAGCAAGTCCGCAATTTTGTCTATGACGCTGAAATTATGCAGCTTTCAGGCATGCGATTTCACGCCACATGTTTGTGGCGGTCTGACGCAGCTCGCGATGGTCTGCTGAGGAGAGAAGGTTGCGGGGAAAGTAGTGGAGATTGTAGACCGGGTCGTGAATGGATGTGAAGCGTCGCGCGGGAGTGTAGAAATTTTTGTGCTTGAGGCCATAGTGATGGAAAGAAAGGACCCATCGTATGGCAATAGACAAGGAACTTCTGGATCAGCTTCTTGCGGGGCGTAATCCGCATGAACTGTTTTCGAAAGATGGTCTTCTGGAGGAACTGAAGAAGGCACTTTCGGAACGCATATTGAATGCCGAGCTTGATGAGCACCTTGAGGACGAGCGTTCGGAAGGCAATGCGAACCGTCGAAATGGTACGTCGAAAAAGACGGTGCTGACCGGCACCTCGAAACTGACCCTTTCAATACCGCGTGACCGTTCGGGCACTTTCGATCCGCAACTGATCGCCAGATATCAGCGCCGGTTCCCGGATTTCGATACGAAGATCATTTCGATGTATGCACGCGGCATGAGCGTTCGCGAGATCCGTGGTCACCTGGAGGAGCTTTATGGCATCGACGTTTCCCCGGACCTGATCTCAGCGATCACCGACGCGGTGATGGACGAAGTGGGCGAATGGCAGAACCGTCCCCTCGACAATTGCTATCCGCTCGTCTTTTTTGATGCCATCCGCGTCAAGATCCGCGATGAAGGCTTCGTTCGCAACAAAGCCGTCTATATCGCTCTTGCCGTTTTGCCGGACGGCACAAAGGATATTCTCGGTATCTGGATCGAGCAGACGGAAGGCGCTAAATTCTGGCTGCGGGTGATGAACGAGCTGAAAAATCGTGGCGTTCAGGACATCCTGATGGCTGTTGTCGATGGGCTGAAGGGATTTCCTGAGGCCATTACGGCCACTTTTCCGCAAACGGTGGTGCAGACCTGCGTGGTTCATCTCATCCGGCATTCGCTGAATTTCGTGTCCTGGAAGGACCGCAAGCCGCTCATGCCGGCATTGCGGGCAATCTATCAGGCCAGCAGCGCCGAAGATGCGCTCAAGGCCCTTGATGCTTTCGAAACCGGATACTGGGGCGGAAAATACCCAGCCATTGCCCAGAGCTGGCGACGCAACTGGGACCAGGTCGTCCCATTCTTCGCTTATCCTGCCGCCGTGCGCAGGATCATATACACGACCAATGCTATCGAGGCCCTCAATTCAAAACTGCGCAGGGCAATCCGGGCACGCGGTCATTTTCCAAATGACGACGCCGCAATGAAAATGTTATACCTCGTGCTCAATCAGGCGGCTGGCGACTGGAAAAGGCCGCCGCGTGAATGGTTCGAGGCAAAAACACAGTTCGCTGTCGTCTTCGGCGAGCGTTTCATAATCCAATGAAAGGCGCCTCAAGCACAAAATTCCTGACAGTCCCCGTCGCGCTGATTTAAAGCGCTTCATGACCCGCTCTCGTCGTCGGATGGGCTGGTGCGAATTCTCAGCGCGGTTGTTCAAGCCTTTGTGCTGACGATGATCGCAAACGCTCATCCCCAGTTCTCGTTTGGCAGCGCCATAAGACCTCAGCTTATCGCTAACCATGACGCGCGCTGAACAGCCCTGGCTACGCAGAAGTTTACGCATGAAACGCTTGGCGGCCTTGGTGTTACGGCGCTTCTGAACAAGAACATCGAGTACAAAGCCATCCTGATCAACGGCGCGCCACAGAAAATGCTTCTCACCCTTGATCGTGATGACCATTTCATCAAGGTGCCATTTATCACCAAGACGTGGGGTACGGCGACGGATCGTATTGGCATATTCACGTCCAAACTTCTCCGCCCATTCATGCACCGTCTTGTGGGTGACGATGATCCCACGGTAAGCCAGCATATCTTCGACCATGCGAAAGCTAAGAGGAAAGCGATAATACAGCCATACCGCCTCCGCGATAATCTCAGCAGGGAAACGATGGCGGTGATAAAGTGAGGAACGAGTTTCGATCATGGCCTATTTTCGCAGCTTATGCTTGCGCCAGAGTTAAGGTAACTGTGCCCCAAAATCATATTGCCAAACGGGCGCCATCCAGACATGACAACACCAATACCCGAAATGCCCCACCTCTCGCGTCCTTCAGATATTCCTTATCACCGCTGCCGGATCAGTATTCACAACTAGACCGGCAGCGATATTAGCATCAGGCGACCGTCAGATGTGTATCAACAAATGTTCGGGCATGCTTGGCCAGCTCAAGTCCATCCGACCAAGTATCGCGCCAGATAGCCAAATCATTTGAAAGTCCTTCTGCAATCACAGCTGAAGAGAAGGACTCAAACGTGATTGGCTCCTTATAGCCAATATCAATCAGCGCATGGAAAAAGCCCGTAAAATCGATATGACCTGAACCAAGATAGCCGCGATGGTTCTCACCGATATGGATATAACCGAGCCGTTCACCAACCTCGTGCAGTGGCCGAATGAGGTTATCTTCCTCAATATTCATATGATACGTATCGAGGTGAATAACCGTGTTATCCGCACCAATATCGTCAGCTAGTGACAAAGCCTGCCTTGCCGTATTCACGAGATGGGTTTCATAGCGGTTGCAAACTTCCAACCCCAATGTAAGGCCAAGCTTGCTGGCCTCACGCGCCAGATCTTTGATAACTGCGACGGCATTCTCACGCCCCTTCGCACTTGCTGGCTTTCCGTATTTGCCAAGCGCCGAATAGAGCGCCCCTGTAAGCAGTTTTGCGCCAAGCCCATGGGTCGCGACAAGCGACTGATGCAGCAGTTCTGCACCCTTGCGAACCACAGACGTATCGTCGCTCGAAACATCTGCATCAAAAGCCAGCCCGCGTGAGCATACGATCGAAAGGCCAGAAGCACTTAAAACCGAGCGCGCATGATCAACATCAAGATTGTCGAGATCATGGAGCGAAAGCTCAAGCAGATCGTAACCCGCCTCAACACTTCGCTTTGCGGCGAGTTCAATTGAATCTCGCGATGTGTTCCCGGTCCAGACCAGAGCGTGAACGCCGATTGGATTGCTGTAGCTTTTCATTATGCGCTCTCCCTCGCACAGGTTTCGACATTGACCCAGCCATTACCGGCTTCATTTGAGCGGATACAGGCATCAATGAAATACAGACCGTTAAGGCCATCTTCGATTGTCGGGTAGGCAATTCTACTTGCATCGCTTTTACGCTGCTGATGACTGCGAATTGCGTTGGCAGCAGATTTGTAAATATTGCCAAAGGCTTCGAGAAAACCTTCCGGGTGACCGGGCGGGACACGCGCTGATTGCGTATTGCCAAAGGTCGCGCCAGCGCCAGCGCGTGTCAGCACCGTGCGCGGCTGCCCCGATTTGCAATACCAAAGCCGGTTCGGGTCTTCCTGCGACCATTCAAGCGAGCCTTTCGTGCCAAAGATACGGCAATTCAATCGGTTTTCATTGCCGATTGCCACCTGACTGACCCACAATTGCCCCTTTGCACCATTATCATAGCGTAGCAGTATAGAGGCATTATCATCGACCCTACGGCCTTGAATAAAGGATGTGAGATCAGCACAAAGCTGTCCGGGCGTTAGGCCCGTCACGTAAGCGGCCAGATTATAAGCATGTGTTCCAATATCGCCGATTGAACCACCCGGTCCCGCTTTCTGCGGATCAGTCCGCCATTCAGCGGCCTTGGAGCCATGCAGTTCAACAGGCTCACTCAGCCAGTCCTGAACATACTCGCAATTGACGAAACGTATATCGCCCAACTCCCCGGAGAGAACCATATCGCGCATCTGTCGCACCATGGCATTCCCGGTGTAATTATGTGTGAGGAAAAACAGTCCGGGGGCGTTTCTGACGATCTCAACAAGGGCAACAGCATCTTCCAAAGTGGACGTCACCGGCTTATCGCAGATAACGTGGAAGCCACCCTGCAAACACGCTTTGACCGCCTCAAAATGCAAATGATTTGGCGTCACGATGGCAACGACCTCAGCACCGTCAGGTCGGCTTTTTTCATCCTTAATCAGCGCTTCAACACTATCGTAAACCCTGTCATCTGCAAGGCCCAATGCAGTTGCAGATCGCAAATTGCGCTCAGGATCAGAACTGAAATCACCAGCGACCAGTTCAAACTCATTATCCATACGCGCTGCAATACGATGCACGTTACCGATCAGCGCGCCTTCTCCACCGCCTATCATAGCCAATCGAATTTTCTGCATAATTTCCTCCCGATCAATTAACCTCAGTTTTCAGGATTTTGCGCAACGGATTCCCGCACGCGCATATCCGTCTTATGCGCCACATGCGATAGCGGCCGCTCCGGTTCTCCAATACGCTGCATAAGAAGCCGCCACGCGCTCTCGACCATTGCATCGATCGGCTGCGCCACCGTGCTGATGGTTGGCGTCAGCACGGTCATCCAGTCAGAGTCATCAAAGCCAAGCAGCGATATATCGCGAGGTATTTCAAGTCCCGCCTGCCGTGCAGCCTTGATAGCACCAAGTGTGGCAATATAGGCCGATGCAAACAAGGCCGTCGGTGGCTTCTGGTTGAAAACCTGCTGCTGCAATGAGTGGCGGCATTCTTCTATCGTCACACCAGCGTAAATCACTTTGATATGGTCAGAGAGACCAGCCTCCCCCATCGCCTGTCTATATCCCTCAACGCGCTGGTTCATGTGAACCAGAGTGTCACGCGTAGCGAGAAACGTAATGTCGCGATGTCCCATTTCAATCAGATGCGCTGTTCCTGCATGGGTCGCCGTGATATTATCAATGGCAACGGTATCGAAATCCGGCAGTTCTGCGCCGCGGTCCACCAGAACAGTGGGAACAGACCGGATCAGCGAATGGCCACTGGATGCAATTTCCTCATCGCTGAGGAAAACAATCATGCCATCCACCTGCCTCGCAATGAGTGTATTGATGAGATCAGCCTGTGTGACCGAAAGCTCGTTGCTGTTCATCAGCAGGAGTTGCATCCCGTCCTGCATTGCAACGGTTCCTGCCCGCTGAACAAACTCCGAGAAGAACGGATTGGTAATATCGGGCACGATGATCCCAATCGAATTGGTACGCCCCTGACGCAGGCTGGATGCGACGAAATTTGGCTTGTAGTCCATTTCAGCAACCGCCGCGAGAACGGTTTTCCGCAAGTCCTGATGGACGAATTTGCGCCCTGTCAGAACATTGGAAACCGTGCTCGGTGCGACGCCCGCATATTTCGCCACATCCTGAACAGTCACTGGCTTTTTCGCCTTGGGCGGGGATTGTCGTGTCATGATGGCAGGCAATCGCTCCTGTTACTTTCTGTTGGCAATCAAACGGTCAAGCGTAACCGCTACAATGATCAGACCACCCATGACAACCAACTGGTAGAACGTTGGAACACGCATCAGGTTAAGACCATTGCTAATCGTACCGATAATAAGCCCGCCAATCACCACAGATGGTATACGGCCCTTGCCGCCGAAGAAGCTCGTTCCCCCGATAATAGCCGACGCAATAGCAAAAGTTTCAAAGCCCGTGCCAGCGGCAGGTTCGGCGGCTCCCAAACGTGCAGTGGAAAGCACACCGGCAAGCCCCGCACAAAGACCGGAAATCATGAACACGATCAGCGTATGGCGCTTGACATTAATCCCAGAGAAAAACGCAGCTTCCCGGTTTCCACCAATCGCATAAATATTACGGCCAAGCCTTGTCTGTTGCGTCAGATACCACAGAACCGCCGCCATACCGAAAGCCACGATAACCGGAACCGGAACCCAGAAAACCGTGCCAGCAAAGGTTTCCGTAAAGGCATAAGGGAAGCCGAAGACCGGACTTGCACCGGAAATAATCAATGTGATGCCACGAAAAATAGCATTGGTTCCCAAGGTGATAATAAACGGATGCAATCCGGTGAAATTAACCAGCAAGCCATTGAATGCGCCGAGTGTTAATCCAACGCCAGCACCGCCAATCAGCGCGGCACTGTAAGGGTCAAAGCCTGCAAGCAGCAGTTTGCCCGTCACAATCCCTGCCAGTGCCAAGATAGAGCCAACTGAAAGATCAATGCCCGCAATCAAAATCGGGAAGAACTCGCCCAGCGCCAGTAGTATCGTGATCGAGCTTTGCAGCATGATCTGAACGAGATTCTGGCGACGCAGGAAATATTCCGGCGAAAGAACACTGAACAGGACGAGAATGACAACCAGAATGCACAGTGTGCCGTATCTGTCCCAGTTTTCCTGAAACTTTTTCATGATGCTGCTCCACCGATAGCGTGGCTTAAAAGGATTTCTTCGTTTGCGCTGTGTCCATCGACAATTGTGGCAATGCTACCATCACGATAGACTGCAATGCGGTCACAGACGCCGAGCACTTCCGCAAGCTCTGATGAAACCACAATGATTGCCTTACCCTGAGAGGCCAGTTGCCGGATGATTGCGTAAATTTCAGCTTTGGCACCAACATCGATGCCGCGCGTTGGCTCATCAAAAATGATGAGATCAGGTTCGGTCGCCATCCATTTTGCAACAATCACCTTTTGCTGGTTGCCGCCGGAGAGTTCCGTTACCATCTGGTCAACTGACGCACTTTTCACATTGAGTTTTTTACGTTCAATCTCAGCAAGCTGGCGATCATCGCGCTTGCTGACAACGGCCGCCATGCCATCCAGCGGCGCATCCTTTACGCGCTTGGAAAGCACGATATTTTCCAGAATGGAAAAATTCTGAAAGAACCCAGTTTTTCTGCGGTTCTCCGTGATCAAAGCCATTCCATTTTTCAAGGCATGTGACGGTGAATGGGGCGTAACATCACGGCCATTCAACTCAATTTTTCCTGACGACCGTTTGTCTGCACCAAACAGGCATTCCATCAGTTCGGTTCGCCCAGAGCCGATCAGACCAGCAAAGCCAAACACCTCGCCATGACGCACTTCAAAGCTCACATCGCGAACACGATCATTGGTAGCGGAAGTCACATTGCTGACTTTAAGGACAACTGGCGACTGAGCATTAAGCGCTGGATTTGTGTAGTTATGAATGAGTGCACGGCCAACCATCATCTGAACCAGCTCATCATTCGTATAATCTGCGATCATGCCAGTGCCATTAGAACTGCCGTCTTTAAGCACGGTAAAGCGATCACCGATCTGGCGCACTTCGTCGAATTTATGCGAGATGAACAATATCGCCATTCCCTCCTGACGAAGCTGGTTCACCAGTTGCAAAAGGCTCTGAATTTCAACGCGCGTCAGTGAAGATGTTGGCTCGTCCATCACCAAAACTCTGACATTTCCCATCAAAGCTTTGGCAATTTCGAGAATTTGCTTATGCGCAATCGGCAAATCCCCGGCCCGCCGATCAAGATTGATACTGATCTTCAGCTTTGAAAGAATAGCCTGCGCGCGTTCGCGCATATCTGCCCAATCAATCCTGTTCACCAGAAGCGTTCGTTTAATCGGCAAATTGCCGACGAACAGATTTTCCAGCGCCGAAAGCTCATCGATAATGCTAAGTTCCTGATAGATGATCGATATGCCGGCCTGCGCCGCCTGCCCTGGTGTAAGGCGTGTATGTGTTTGACCGTCAATGGTAATTTCACCACTGGTTGGCGCAAAAATACCCGACAAAACCTTCATGAGGGTGGATTTTCCAGCACCGTTTTCGCCAAGCAGGACATGCACTTCACCAGCATGAACATCGAGGTCTACGCCTTTCAATGCCTGAATACCACCAAACGACTTGGCAATATTGCGCATCTCAATAAGAGGACGTGACAATTCGTGGCCAGAATCCGGCATAAGACTCTCCCGATTTAGGCTTTGTTGTGAATTAGGGTGCGGTTTGGTTATTTGAACCGCACCCCGCATTCCTACTGTTTAGTAACCAGCACCGATTCAATATTGACCTGTGGTGCATCTGCATCCGGAGCAATCAGCTTGCCGGATTTGACGGCTTCAACAGCCGCAACGAGTGCATCAGCGCCAATTGTTGCAGGGTTCTGAGCAACGGTTGCATCAAGACGTCCAGCCTGAACCGATTCACGCGCTTCCGGCGCACCATCTGTTCCCACAACAATCACTTCACCTGTCTTGCCTGCATTTTGCACGGCCTGAACCACACCCAGCGCCATTGTGTCATTGGCACAATAGAAAGCTTTGAGGTTTGGTGACGATTGCAGGATATTTGCCGCCACATCGAGCGCCTTCAAGCGATCCCAATCCGCAGGCTGACTTGCAACAAGTTTGATATTCGATGCTTTGTTGAATGCATCGGTCGCACCCGCTTTACGGTCTTCACCAGATGCAACGCCCGCCTTGCCTTCAATGATTGCAACCTCACCACCGTCAGCACCAAGCTTTTCGATAATGAAATTGGCACCATTAGCACCCACTGCCTTATTGTCGGTGGTGATAAAGGCCTGGATATTGGCCCCCGCTTGCTTGAGAGCAGCAAGATCAACCTTTTCATCAATATTGATCAGCGGGATGTTCTTTTTATAAGCCTGAGCCGCTGGCTGTACCAGATTAACCGGCGAAATCGGGGCAAACATGATTGCCTTATAATCACGGTTCAGAACATCCTCGAACAGCTGCAATTGAGCCTGTGTATCGTCTTCGGTCGGTGAAGCGAAAATATCCACTTCGACGCCAAGTTCCTTGGCTTTGTCTTCAACGCCCTGCTTCATTGATTGCCAGAACGGATTAGAGAGGGTTTTCAGAATAACAGCATAATCAGCAGCCTGTACGGCGGATGCATTTATAAATGCACCAACTGCAAAAACCGCAGACAATAAAAGAGTTTTACCGGCTTTCATGTTCATTCTCCTCCATAGAACGTGAAAATATTGGCAGACTATTTTTATTTTATGAGATTGTTACCGGCTTAGACCGGAGTTTTGCTGCCGTTGCCGGATCAGCCCGGCGGCACAATTGCGGCGGCAAACCTTTCATGATCAGCTCAGCATCAGCGACTGTCATTGAGCCGATTTCGTAAAACGCATCACGCGTTCCGCCCGTACGATGCGCAGAAAGCAAGAGCCCTTCGACAGACCGTACCGGATCGCCGGATGCAACAGGTTCATCGGGGAAAACATCGGTCGCAGCCTGAATATGCCCTGACTTAACCGCGTCCAGCATTGCGGGAAAATCCACAACAGCAGCGCGGCTCATCAGCAGAAACTTTGCACCCTTTTGCATCATTGCAAATTCACGCGCACCGATAAGTCCCTGATTTTCGCTCGTCACGCTGGCAAAAACCAGAATGAACTGGCTGTCTTGTACAACCTGATCAAGAGAGGCTGGAATACAGTCTGCCCGCTCAATGATTTCGGTCGGCAGCCACGGATCATAAACCAGCGTTTTATTGCGAAACGGTCGAATGAGATCGCGAAATTGCCGTCCCAAATCACCAAAGCCAATAATCCCAACCGTCGACCCCATGAAGCGAACAGTATCGACATTGCCTTCGAGACCATATTGCTCAGTTCCGGCACGCATTTCCCGGTCGGCAGTGGTAATTCCGCGCGCAAGATCAAGCGCCATGGCAAGCGCGGATTCAGCAACTGGTCCTGCGAATGCGGAAGCAGGTGTCAGCACCCATATCCCGCGTTCAACGCAAGCCTGATAATCTATGTTTGGAAGAAAATTTGTCTCGACATTGAAAATTCCCTTTAGCTTCGGCGCACGATCAAGTCGCTCTTTGGGCATCGCGGTCTGACCGATCAGAAGCACCGTGTCAGGCAAGTTGCGCTCAACAATTGCATCATCCATCGGTTTGTCTTCGCTGATGACCAACTCACCCAGCGCTTCAAGTCGGGCCCTTACTTCAGGACGCATGATCAGGTCCAGAGTCCGCGGCAACGGATCCACCAGAATTATATTCTTTGTCATAGCTCCTCCCACAAAGCTTGATTAGTTTGGTGGAAAAATCGATTTTCTGCAACAAGAATTTTAATAGAAGGATGGGCACCGTAATGTCTGGATGGCGCCCGTCTGGCAAGTGTCTATTCCTTGATGATTGAGCAGAGCGGGTCGGGTGCAGTCATGTCTCCGGCCTTTTGATG
>NZ_JAYEXN010000034.1:0-32506 GCF_044435015.1 Ochrobactrum sp. S1502_03 | reverse complement strand
CTCAATCTGCCAACTCAAGGGACGAACCAGTCTGCCGCTAGCAGCGTCGCCGCCCTCGTTGTGGCGCCATATAGACCCCACTCAACAAAACTGTCAACGGCAAAACTGTCTTATTTGAAACTTTTTTGACAATTCTCCCCAATTAGCAGGGTTTTCACGATATACGCTTATATATACCCCTCTAACACAGCCCCTAAGAGATAGCCTGATGGGGTCACAAACCGGCCTCATTATTGAAATAGCCTTCCCGCAAATCAAAAAGCGGCTGGCTGGATGCTGTGAATAACGAAAGCTGGTCCGCTTATCGTTGACTTAAGGCGTTACGGCAGGCAAAACTCAAAATCCCGTTTGAGGGACTTCCATAATTAAGGGAAGACACCATACATCAGATCGCGGTCCCGCTGCTTTCTGGAAAATGATGTTCACGCACCTTCGGGTGCGGCCAGATTTGCAGAAGGGCCAACAAAAGCAGCATGAAAGAATTGGGGCCCAACAATCTGGATCCGGGTGACGAGCCCCCGCTGACGGTAGGCGGACGCCGCCGCCCCCCTGACCGGCGTGAAGTTTCAGCACGTTGGCTTGCAGGCACATTTCTTACAGGCGTTACGTCTTGCATGCTCATTGGTGTGGCTTTGTTTGCCGCCCTAGATGGCCGCGAACAATTGGCAACGCCACCGGAAATTCTCGCGCGCAATGACATGCCCGGCATCGTCAATGATACGAACGTCACCAAAGGCGCCCGCCTCGTCAGCACGATTTCAAAGCAGAAAGCCACAGATCGCCGTCGCTTCGACCTTTCAACGATGCAAAAGGTTGGCGAGCGCGAGGTTATCCGCACAAGACCCTTTGAGCTGGTGCATATGGCTTTGGCCGTTGACCATCCAACAAGTCGCAAGTACCCGGCATTTGATGCGATGTCTATTTTCTCGGAAGGTCCGGCGACACCGCAACCTACCGATACCGGGCAGATTTACGGTGCAAAAGTTGAAAGTGAAGTCAGCCTGCAAGTTGCCGATTTTCCACTCAACAGCACGACTTTCGACGCATCCAATGATCTGACTGTTGATGAAGTTGAAAAAGTCGTCCGCGACACCGGCGCGCTGCTAACCGACGGTGATGTCCAGGTTGCCTCTTTACACTATGTGGACCCGGCGCGTTTCGGTGGAACCGATTCGTCTTTTGCGCTTAGCCCCGCTCTCGGTGTAAAAATCACCCAGGAAAATGTCAGCGTTGCGCTGCGTGCCGATGATGAAGAAGCCGCCGACGGTTTCTCGGAAGAACTGATTCCTTTCCGCCGGACGATGGACATCAAACAGGCGCTGCAAGATGCGGGTTACACGGGAGAAGACGTCTCTCATATGGCGGATGCGCTTATCAAACTGCTCAATTCGCCGCGCCTTAAAGAAGGTAGCGTCCTGCGTATCGGGACCGAAACACAAAATGGCGAAGACCGCGTTGTCAGAGCGAGTGTTTATCATCGAACCACACATCTGGTGACGGTGTCGCTGAATGATCGTATGCAATATGTGCCGTCCGATCAGCCAGAAGAAACACCGCTGCTCGCATCTGCGTTCGATGGCGATGCGCCGCCAACCGCCATCCGCGGCAATCTGCCAAGTGCATATGATGGTATCAGCCGCGCAGCCCTTGCCTATGGTATGACCGAAACCATGCGCGAAAACCTCGTCAAAATGCTGGCGAGCGATGTCGATCTTCAGGCACGCCTTTCGCCGAACGACAAAATCGATGCTTTTTTCTCCTTGCCGGACGACCCGGAAAAACCAGACGGTGATTCCCATCTTCTTTTCGTCGCAGCGACCTTCAGCGGAACGACGCGAAAGTTCTACCGCTATCAGGCACCCGATGGCAGCATCGATTACTTCAATGAAGACGGCAAGAGTGCCAAACAGTTCCTATTGCGCAATCCGGTGCCCAATGGCGTATTCCGCTCTCCTTTTGGAATGCGCCGACATCCGATTCTTGGCTACAGCCGCATGCATACCGGTGTTGATTGGGCAGCACCACGCGGCACGCCGATTATTGCTTCGGGCAATGGTGTTGTTGAAAAGGCTGGATGGACGAATGGCTATGGCAACCAGACTTTGATTCGTCACGCCAATGGTTATGTCAGCAGCTACAGCCATCAAAATGCAATTGCACGTGGCATAAGCGCCGGTCAGCGTGTGCGTCAGGGACAAGTGATTGGCTATGTTGGCTCAACCGGCCTTTCAACCGGTCCACACCTTCATTACGAGCTGATCGTTAATGGAACCAAGGTTGACCCGCTTCGTATTCGTTTGCCAGATAATAAAGCGCTTAAAGGACCGGAACTGGAAGCCTTTAAGCAAGAGCGCGATCGTATCGATACACTGTTAAATACAGATGATGCAGGCACCAAACTTGCATCCAGCGGTTCGGCAAAGAGCTGATTCTTCAAACAAGCGAGCTTAAAAACGCAAAACGAAAGCATATTGTATGAATATGCTTTCGTTGCCTGTCACACGGTTTTTGGAAAAGATGCGCGTTAGAACAAAGGATTAGAGCGCCGATCTGATCCAATCAGAAGCAAAATGCGCTCTAATCGGTGAATTCAACCGTTACACCCGGTTTCACAAGCTTCGCCAGCTCTTCCGCATCCCAATTGGTCAAACGCACACAGCCATGGCTGGATGTTTTGCCGATACGCGAGGGTTCAGGCGTTCCGTGAATACCATATGTTGGCTTTGACAGCGCAATCCACACTGTGCCGACCGGACCGTTTGGACCCGGCGGAATGGTCAGAACCTTGTCATTGTTACCCTGCTTGAAGTTAAGCTTCGGATTATATGTATAGTTCGGATTGATCGCGATGCGCTGGACTTGCACGATACCCGATGGTGACGGCGTATCAGACGAGCCAATTGTTGACGGATAGGCAACGACTAGTTTGCCGTTCTCGTCATAGCCGCGCACTTGCTTCCGCGCCTTGTCGGCAATGATTCGTGCAACCTTCGATCGAACAGCTTTGCCAAGGTTCGGAACCTTTACGACAGAACCCGGCTGATTGAAGTTCACACCCGGATTGATCTCCTTGAGATAGGCTTCATCAATGTGAAACTTCTCACCGAGCATTTCAGTCACGGATGTATAGGCCATCGCCGGAAGCTGTGCTTTATGGGCATAATCATCGGGAATGGATGCAACATACTGGCGGCCAACATCTTCGTTGGTGATTGTATAGTCGGTGAAAGCCGGGCCGCCGGTGGCTTCAAGCTCGGCATTGATTGCAGCCTCATCACTCGGATTGAGAAATTTACCCGTCATTTCGCTATAGGCGGCGGCAGCCTTGTCCACATTGCTGCCAGAGCGACCATCAATCACACCGGGGGATGCACCTGCGCGATCAAGCAACACCTGATAGGCCGCAATCTTCTGCTTTGCGCCCTGCCCTTTCGGCATTTCGATGGCTGGCGTCATATCATCGGCATGCGGAACAGCCTGCGGCTGCGTCCCTGGCTGTTGATAACCGGGATCGCGATTGATGCTGGCTGTTGGTGATTCGGTGTCCGGGTATTCGGTGCCTGCCGGCGGCAATTCCGAGCGCTGGACCTGACCGTCCCGGTTATAATCATAACCGGGCGCGGCGGGCGCTTCTGGATAATAATTCGGATCTTCAGGCACATTGCCAAAGCCGTCATAGGGCGCGCCACCGCCCACAGGACCATCGGACCAGCCATCATTCTGTTGGCGACCACTTGCATAGCGCCCGGAATCGCGCGGGTCTTCGATATGCAAAACACGTCCGCGACGATCAACCGTTACCTGCCGACCATATTCATCAGTATAAACGCGCACGCCCCTGTCGCGTCCGCGATCGTGCCCCCAATCAAAGAGCTGCGCGAGCTGCGTTGGCTGCGAAACATGAATTGCCGCATCACTTGTTTGCGCAAAGGCTGAACCGCCTACAGCAAGAATGCCGGTAAAAATACTTGCAAACCCGAACAATCCGAAGCGAAGCATGCGTAAGAGATGCGACATACAAGAAACCCTGAATTACCTTGAGACAAGGAATGCAACTATATGGTTAACAATTAATTACCCAATAACAGCAAATGCCAGATGAACTGGACATGAAGATGGCCTGAACATCCTGTTCAAAAAGAAAAAAGCGCCGCACTCAAACGAGTGCGGCGCCGTTTGCGACATAGTTTAAGACTTAGGCCTTTTCGTCTTCCTGCACCGGTTCACCTTCACCCATCACACGGATAGGACGAAAGTTGAGTCGGTCCGAGCCAGGCAAAATCTTGACGATCGAACCGTCAAGAATATCGCCAACCAGAATTCGTTCGGCCAACGGGTCCTGAACTTCTTTCTGAATAACCCGCTTCAACGGACGCGCACCATAAGCCGGATCGTATCCTTTGTTTGCCAACCACTCGCGCGCATCATCTTCGAGTTCCAAAGTAATCTTGCGATCATGCAACAGAGCCTGCAAACGCTTGAGCTGGATATCGACAATCGATCCCATATCGTCACGACGCAGCCTGTGGAACAGGATAATTTCATCGACGCGGTTGAGGAACTCTGGACGGAACGACGCCCGCACAACACCCATCACCTCATCACGCACAGTTTCAACATCATCGTTCTCGCCAAGATTGACGAGATATTCAGCGCCAAGGTTCGAGGTCATGATAATGACAGTATTGCGGAAATCGACCGTGCGGCCCTGACCATCGGTCAGACGACCATCATCGAGAACCTGAAGCAACACGTTGAACACATCCGGGTGCGCCTTTTCGATCTCGTCGAACAGGATCACCTGATAGGGTCTGCGCCGTACAGCTTCCGTCAGAACGCCGCCTTCCTCATAGCCGACATAGCCGGGAGGGGCACCGATCAGTCGGCTTACGGAGTGCTTCTCCATGAATTCCGACATATCAATGCGCACCATTGCCGTGTCGTCCTGAAACAGGAACGAAGCCAGCGCCTTGGTCAGCTCGGTCTTGCCCACACCCGTTGGTCCAAGGAAGATGAACGAGCCGATTGGCCTGTTTGGATCCTGAAGGCCTGCGCGCGCACGACGGACGGCCTTGGAAACAGCCTGAACAGCCTCGCCCTGTCCAACGACCCGCTTTGCGAGTTCGTCTTCCATACGCAAAAGCTTTTCGCGTTCACCTTCCAGCATCCGCTCAACCGGAATGCCGGTCCAGCGCCCAACAACCTGCGCAACATGTTCAGGTGTTACGGTTTCCTCAAGGAGGGAGCCCTTATTTTCGATGCTTTCAGAATCGGCAAGCTGCTTCTCAAGCTGAGGGATTGTTCCATAAGCCAGCTCGCCAGCCTTCTGGAATTCACCGCTGCGCTGTGCAATCGCCAAAGCATTGCGTGCTTCTTCCAACTGACGCTTCAAATCAGCAGCAAGGCCAAGCTTCTGCTTTTCAGCCTGCCACTTTGCCGTCAGCTCCGCTGATTCCTCTTCCAGATCGGACAGCTCTTTTTCAAGACGCTGCAAACGATCTTTGGAAGCCGTATCCGTTTCGACCTTCAGCGCTTCACGCTCGATTTTGAGCTGCATGGCGCGACGATCAATTTCGTCGAGTTCTTCCGGCTTTGAATCCACCTGCATACGCAGACGCGATGCGGCTTCATCGACAAGGTCAATTGCCTTATCCGGCAGGAAACGGTCGGTGATATAACGGTTTGAAAGCGTTGCAGCCGCAACAAGTGCCGAGTCAGAAACACGGACCTTATGGTGCTGCTCATATTTCTCCTTCAAACCACGAAGGATCGAAATCGTGTCCTCAACTGTCGGCTCATCGACAAATACCGGCTGGAAACGACGCGCAAGTGCTGCGTCCTTTTCAACATATTTGCGATATTCCTCAAGCGTGGTCGCACCCACACAGTGCAACTCACCGCGCGCCAATGCGGGCTTGAGCAGATTGGATGCATCCATCGCACCATCGGACTTTCCGGCACCAACCAGCGTATGCATTTCATCGATGAAAAGAATGATCTCACCGGCAGCCGTCTGCACTTCCGAAAGCACAGCCTTCAGACGTTCTTCAAACTCACCGCGATATTTCGCACCGGCAATCAGCGCACCCATATCGAGCGCCATCAGTTGCTTGTCTTTGAGCGATTCGGGCACATCGCCATTCACAATGCGCAGCGCCAGGCCCTCGGCAATCGCTGTCTTACCAACGCCGGGCTCACCGATCAGCACCGGATTGTTCTTGGTGCGGCGCGACAGAACCTGAATCGTGCGGCGAATTTCTTCATCGCGGCCGATAACCGGATCAAGCTTGCCTGCACGCGCATCTTCCGTCAGATCGCGCGCATATTTCTTCAGCGCATCGTAATTGCTTTCAGCGGAAGCAGAATCGGCTGTGCGGCCTTTACGCATATCATTGATAACCTTGTTGAGCGCGGTCGGTGTCACACCGGCAGCAGCAAGAATTTCAGACGTTTTTGCAGACTTCTCAATAGCAAGCGCAGTCAACAGGCGTTCAACCGTGACAAAGCTGTCACCCGCCTTGGTCGCAAGCTCTTCGGCAAGAGTAAAAACCTTGGCCAAAGGCTGCGCAAGATAAAGCTGGTCGTTACCGCCGGTCACTTTTGGAAGCTTTTCTAGGGCTGTCTGCAAGCCCATGCGCACATCGGCGATACGACCGCCAGCACGCTCAATCAGCGACGCGACCAGCCCTTCATCGTCATCAACGAGGACTTTGAGAAGATGCTCAGGTGTAAACTGCTGATTGCTGGAAGAAAGGGCAAATGTCTGGGCAGACTGGATAAAGCCCCGAACCCGTTCGGTATATTTCTCAATATTCATAATGTCTCCTTTTCCCTCCGACCCGTATCGGCATCGGAAGACTTCTGGTGACGGAGCCCCCTTATCGGCTGGCTCCTTATCCAAGAAGGAATATGGGAGTATGGAACGATTTCGGCAAGCCCGGAAAGCGCCTTAAAATGCAAATAAAAATGGCGCGGAAAACCGCGCCATTTTTTAAAATCTATCGTCTTGCGAGTTCAGCAATTACGCATCAGAATCCGCAGGTTCAGCAACTTCATCCTTGGGAACACGACGCGGGCGACCGGGGCGCCGCGTGACGCGGGCTGGCGCTTCTTCTTTAACCGAAGCCTCAACCGCTGCTTCAACCGCAGGCGCCGACTTTTCAACAGCCGGTGCTACTTCTTCCGCAACTTTGGCAGGCCGTTCAGCACGCACTGGCTTTTGAGCGGCGGGCTTTTCAGCAACGGGCTTTTCAACAACCGGCTCAACAACAGGCGCTGGAGCTGGCTGCTCATCGGCTAGCGCTGCAACAGCCGCCTCGATGACAGGCTGTTCGGAAGTTTCGCCTGCATTGAAGCGTTCGCGCTGAGGGCGGCGACCGCGACCGAGACGGCGCTGATCCCGTCCATCGCGACCATCACGGGACTGCGAACGATTGTCAGGGCGGTTGTCCGCGCGGCCTTCGCTGCTCTCTTCACCATAAACAACTTCAGCTGGCGTGCCTTCAATCACCGGCTGCGGCCCGGAACCATTGGCTGGCTGTGGCGCTGGCGCTGCTGGGGCATAGCCGCTTTCATCTTCATCACCACCATCATTGTCGAAGTTTTCTTCGCGCTGATACGGAATGTTCTGCTGCGCCATGGCAGCCATGATGATGCGATTGTAATGTTCTGCGTGCTGAAGGTAATTTTCAGCCATGACCCGATCACCGGACGCCTGTGCGTCACGGGCCAAAGTCGTATATTTTTCTGCAATATGTTGAGCATTGCCGCGGATTTTTACATCCGGTCCATTGCTTTCATAATTACGCGACAGAGGATTGGGGCCCTTGCGGTTGTTGTTGTTGTTATTATTGTTATTTCCCCGTCCGCGCATGCGCCTGTTCTGCTGTGCTGGCCTCATCGTCTTCTCTTTTCAGATTAAAGGGCGTCAAATTCCCGCGGCTTAAAGCCACCGGCTTCGCATTATCGAGCCATGGAGGAAGCACACCCTAAAACTTCCCACACATCGAATTGTTCAGAGTTCCGCACCGTCCACAAAGGACAACGCGAACTTTTTGGCTTGGTATTTGCAAGACCTCCCGAAAAGAAAACCCTTCGGAACTATTTTTGAAAGTCGAGCATTTCCGTACAAACCATCCCTTGAGAAAAACCTCATAGGAGCATGACCCTAATTCGTCATGGAGTATTTCCGCCACCGCCCTCAAGCGGGCAAAACCATTCTGGCTGTATACGGTGGCTGGAAACTAACCGGCTTCGCCGCAAATTCCAAGCGCTTTTTTGAGGTCGTCGCGTGTTTTTTTACTTATGACACATCAAACACTTGCAATACCAAATACCGGTAATCATGTTTCGTGGATACTTGGTTAAGCCTGTGTGGCGATTGAACATTTTCAAGGCATGACGCGTCAGCATCTTAGCGCCTTGGCATAATGTCTTTATGCACGAAAACCATGGCCCTTCTGTGGCCACCCAAATCGCTTGCAGAATTGATCAAATGGAAATTGGCGCTTTCAAAAATGGCGCCGACATCGTCAAACTGGCCCGCGCCAATTTCAACCGCAATCATACCGCCATCAAATAGGTATCCGACTGCCCCACTTGCAAGAGCACGATAGAAATCAAGCCCGTCCGCCCCACCATCAAGGGCTGCCATCGGATCATGCTCGCGCACATCAGCTGAGAGAGCAGCAATCTCTTCATGCGGAATATAGGGCGGGTTTGAAACAATGAGATGAAACTTTCCGCTGACATTCGCAAACCAGTCGCTTTTCAATGCCGCAAATCTCTCACTCACCCCATTGGCTGCCGCATTGATCCGCGCCATGGCCAGCGCGCCATCAGCCACATCAAGCCCGATCGCATTGAGCTTCTCAAATTTATGCAGGAGTGAAATCGCAATTGCGCCCGTTCCTGTCCCCATATCAAGCATCAGCGCCCGACCATATAGCGCAATCAGTTTTTCAATATAGGGCGAAACAAGCTCGACAAGCGCCTCCGTATCCGGGCGTGGTTCGAGTGTTTCGGGCGAAAGCCTGAACGGCAAACCATAGAAATCACGCATACCGATAATGCGGTGCACAGGCTCCCCTTCAGCGCGGCGCTCAAGCGCATCGTTTAATTTCGCGACCTGTTCCTCATCCATCATCTTTTCCGGTGATACAATCATATCAAGCCGTGTCGCGCCGGTTGTCCATTCAAGCAGCAACTGCGCATCAAGATCAGGCGTATTAACACCCGCACCCCGCAATCGTGCGCGGGCTTGCGCCATCAGATGATCAAGACGTTCACCACTCACGCGTTTTCGCCCATTTCCATCAACAGCGCCGTCTGATGGTCTGAAATCAGCGCATCGACCAGTTCATCAAGTTCCCCCATCATCACCCGGTCAAGCTTGTAAAGCGTGAGATTGATGCGATGATCGGTCACGCGCCCCTGTGGGAAGTTGTAGGTGCGGATACGCTCGGAACGGTCGCCCGACCCCACCTGGCTGCGGCGTGATTCTGAGCGTTCTGACTCAGCCTTTTGCCGCTCCATATCATAAAGACGCGCGCGCAGGATCTGCATGGCACGGGCGCGGTTCTGGTGCTGCGATTTTTCGGCCTGCACCACCATGATGCCTGTTGGAATATGCGTGATGCGCACTGCCGAGTCAGTCGTGTTGACGTGCTGACCACCCGCACCCGAAGCGCGCATTGTATCAATGCGGATATCTTCGTTGCGAATGTCGATATCAATGTCTTCGGCTTCTGGAAGCACGGCAACCGTTGCCGCAGACGTATGGATACGCCCACCCGCTTCGGTTTCCGGTACACGTTGCACGCGGTGCACACCGGATTCGAACTTCAGCTTGGAAAACACGCCCTTGCCCGAAACAGTGGCAATAATTTCCTTGTAACCACCGGCATCGCCCTCGCTTGACGAAACAAGCTCAACGCGCCAGCCTTTTTCGGAAGCAAAACGCTCATACATGCGAAAGAGGTCGCCAGCAAACAGCGCCGCTTCAAGTCCACCCGTACCGGCACGGATTTCAAGGATCGCATTCTTTTCATCGGCAGCGTCTTTGGGCAGAAGCAGAATCTGGACTTCCTGTTCAAGACCTTCAATGCGCTTTTCAACGTCTGGCAATTCTTCCACTGCCAATGCGCGCATTTCGGCATCGGTTGAGGCATCATCGCACATAGCAGTCAGATCACGGGCTTCATTACGCGCATCGGTCAGCTCCCGGATTTTTCCGACGACCTCCTGAAGCTCGGAATATTCTGAAGCAAGTTTCACATAGGTTTCCGAATCCGGATTGTTCGCCATCTGGCTTTCAATCATCGAGAACCGCTTCAAAAGCTGGTCCATCCGGTCCTGTGGCAATGCGATCATTGGTATATCCTGAAAACTTTAATAGCAGCGCGAATAAGCAGTATTAAGGGCCGCGCACAAGGCGCGACACCCAAACATTTCATGCAATTTTCTACGCTATAGCGGAATATCGTTGTCTTCGGCAAACTGAAGCAGCAACTCACGCAGCGAATGTGCACCATTTGGCTTGTCGAGCTTCTCATTAAGCAAAGCATTGAGCTTGCCCGCGTCAAGCGCTCCCAGCATTGCCTTAACCGGACCAATACTTGCCGCTGACATCGAAATCGAGCGGAAACCAAGGCCAATCAGCGCCATCGCCGTCAGCGGACGTCCGGCCATTTCACCGCACAGTGTCACCGGCTTTCCATGCCGTTTGCCTGCATCAACAATGTGACGCAATGTGCGCAGGAACGCAGGCGACAACTGATCAAAACGACCCGAAATCAGCGAGTTCCCGCGATCGACAGCCATCAGAAACTGGAACAGGTCGTTGGAACCGACAGACACAAAGTCCACAATCGACATCAACTCATCAAGCTGCCACAAAAGCGCAGGCACTTCGATCATCGCACCAAGCTTGAGATTAAGCGGCAGCGTGTGTGCAAAGCGTGACAGATGGCGCACTTCACGATCGATAATCTCGCGTGCAGCCTTCACTTCCGACACTTCCGTCACCATCGGCAACATAAGTTTCAGCTCACGGCCACCGGCCGCTTTCAAAAGTGCGCGCAACTGGGTGCGCAGCAGGCCCGGACGATCCAGCGTCAGGCGGATCGCGCGCCAGCCAAGAGCTGGATTTTCTTCCTGACCGGTTGCGCGGAAATAAGGAAGAACCTTGTCACCACCAATATCGAGTGTGCGGAAGGTTACAGGCTTGCTGCCCGCAGCCTCAATCACAGAGCGATAAAGACGTTCCTGCTGTTCTGCACGCGGGAAGGTCGATGCCACCATGAACTGAAGCTCGGTGCGGAACAACCCAATGCCGGCAGCGCCCGATGCCGAAAGCTGCGGCAGATCAACCAGAAGACCCGCATTCATCAAAAGCGAAATATCAACGCCATCCTGCGTCAGCGCAGGCTTGTCGCGCAATTCGCGATAATGCGCCTGACGACGCGCACGGAAGCGGACTTTTTCGGCATAAGCCAATTCCACATCCGCCTGTGGACGCAGATGTACAATGCCCTCATCACCATCAACGATAGCCGCATCATTGTTTTCCGCCATGGAAACAGCGCCCTTGGCCTGACCGACCACGGGAATGCCCATCGCCCGCGCAACAATCACCACATGGCTGGTCGCGGCACCATCTTCGAGCACCACGCCACGCAAACGCTCGCGCGGATAGTCAAGCAGTTCGGCAGCGCCCATGGTGCGCGCAACGATAATGGCATCCTTTGCCAGTGATTCGGCGATAGTCTTGACATCGCGTCCCATCAGCTGACGCAGCAGGCGGTTTGCCAGATCATCAAAATCGGACAGACGTTCGCGCATATAAGGATCGGTCAGATGCACCATGCGCGCACGCGTGTCGCTCTGCACCTTCTCAACCGCGGCTTCCGCCGTCAGACCATTGTGAATGGCTTCTTCCAGACGCCGCACCCAGCCGCGATCATGCGCAAACATGCGATAGGCTTCGAGCACTTCACGATGCTCGCCTTCCACAGCCACATCGCGGCGCGAAAGCATATCATCAATGGAAATGCGCAATGAGCCAACAGCTTCTTCCAGCCGGGCCAGTTCAGCCTGGCTGTCTTCATTAAACAGGTTGGTGACAACGATACGCGGCTCATGCAGCACGACATGACCAAGCCCGATACCGTCATTGAGCGCATTGCCCGTCACGCTCATCGGACGGCCAAGATCCAGTTCGATACCGGGGCGGGCAAGACGCAGACCATCGCCGGTCGCGATAATCTCGGCCAGAACCATTGCTGTCGTTTCAAGTGCCTCAACCTCATCCTCACGATAAGCGCGCTTGGTCTGATTCTGGACAACAAGAACGCCCAAAGTGCGGCCAGCACGAAGCACAGGCACACCAAGGAACGAATTATAGGCTTCTTCGCCGGTTTCAGGCAGATAGGCAAAGGCAGGATGGCTCTGCGCATCGGTCAGGTTTAACGGGCGCGCGCTGGCGGCAATCGTGCCGACAAGTCCCTGCCCCAGACGCAGCTGTGCAAGGTGAACAGATTGAGGATTAAGACCTTCAGTCGCATAAAGCTCAAGCACGCCATCGGCGCGCAGAATATAGAAAGAGCAAACTTCCGCGACCATATTTTGCGCGATTTCACGGACGATCCGGTCAAGGCGTTCCTGCGGCTCAAGTGATTCCGCCATCAATTCGCGCAACCGCTTCAGCAGCACGCGGGGACCAGTTGTCAGATCACGCATGATCGTCGGAGGCTCCTCATTTGGTACAGGCCCCGCCTCACGCAAAGCCAGTTCCCATTACCCGCCTGCGAAGCGTTACGCCGAATCCTTTGTGAGCATTTTTGACACCTACGTCTAGTCCAATCGTTCGAAAATATGAGAAGTCGTACAATAAGCCAATGCCGCACGCTATTTCTAGCGAGCGGCATTGTTTCAAAACGAACCAGATAAAGCCGGCTAATTACTTATCAAGACCATAGACGCCATGCAGCGTGCGGACTGCGAGTTCAGCATAAGGACCATCAATCAGGATCGAGATTTTGATCTCAGACGTGGTGATCGCGCGGATATTGATGCCCTTTTCAGCCAGGGCCTTAAAAGCAGTCGCTGCAACACCGGCATGGCTGCGCATACCGATACCGATCACCGAAATCTTGGCAAGACCGGTTTCCGACTGGATATGATCCGAGCCGATTTCTGCCTTCACTTTATCAAGAACGCGCAGTGCCTTATCAATATCGCCGGTCGGGATCGTAAACGTCATATCGGTTTTCGAACCGTCTTCCGACACATTCTGTACGATCATATCGACATTGATGTGCTCTTCGGCGAGAGGCCCAAAAATCGCTGCCGAGATACCGGGCCGGTCGGCCACACGCCGGAGCGAAATCTGAGCTTCATCCTTCGCATAAGCGATACCTGTGACGACCTGCTGTTCCACGATTTCTTCCTCGTCGCAAATGAGCGTTCCGGGCGGGTTGATCGGATCATCCATGCCCGGTGCATTGGGGTCCGTAAAACTGGAGCGCACGAAGGTGCGCACCTTATGTACCATGGCAAGCTCAACCGAGCGCACCTGAAGAACCTTGGCACCCAGCGAAGCCATTTCCAGCATTTCTTCAAATGTAATGCGGGAAAGGCGCTTTGCCTTCGGTTCAATGCGTGGATCGGTCGTATAAACACCATCGACATCGGTATAGATGTCGCAACGATCGGCCTTTACACCAGCCGCAATCGCGACAGCAGACGTATCAGAACCGCCACGGCCCAGTGTTGCGATGCGGTTATCAGGACCAATGCCCTGGAAACCGGCAACAACGGCAACCTGTCCCATTTCCATGCGACGGATAATTTCAGAGCCGTCGATTTCCTGAATACGGGCTGCACCATGCGCATTGTCTGTCTGGATCGGAATCTGCCAGCCCTGCCACGAACGCGCGTCAACACCAATGGACTGCAACGCAATGGCCAGAAGGCCGCTTGTCACCTGCTCGCCGGAAGCAACAATGGCATCATATTCACGTGCATCGTAAAAAGGCGACGTGCCACCGGCAACCTTGGGCATGTTCTGCACCCAGCTGACCAGTTCGTTCGTTTTGCCTGACATGGCGGAGACGACAACAGCCACCTGGTTGCCGGCATCGACTTCACGTTTGACGTGGCGCGCCACATTGGAGATGCGTTCCAGATCAGCCACAGAAGTGCCGCCGAATTTCATCACGATGCGCGCCATTTAAGGTTACGTCCCGTCTTTTGCAAAATTACACTTTAGCCTGCCGAAACATTATTTTCTTGCGACAGACAAACCGGGGGTCACATAGCTAAAATGTCGCGCTTCCGCAAGGGTGTGATTCCCGTGAAACAATAATGGATGCTTTGGAATCAGGAATTTGATTTGATCCTTGACTTTAAAGCGCTACCTTGAGAGCAGAACGGCACATTGCCTTCGCAGGAGATTGACATGACCGAGACTGCCCGCACCACGATTGATGCTTCTGAAATCGAGCATTTTTCGCGCATTGCCGCCGAGTGGTGGAACCCGCAGGGCAAATTTCGTCCACTGCATAAATTCAATCCGACACGCCTTGCCTATATCAAGGAAAAGGTCTGCGAAAAATTCAAGCTTGATGCCAATAGTCCGCGCCCGTTTGAAGGCATGCGCTTTCTTGATATTGGCTGCGGTGGTGGCCTGTTGTGCGAACCGATGGCGCGCCTTGGTGCAACGGTCATCGGTGCGGATGCATCCGAAACCAATATTGAAGTTGCAAAAATTCACGCGGCCCAAAGCGGTGTTGAAGTCGACTATCGCGCAACCACTGCCGAAGCTCTGGCCGAAGCGGGCGAGAAGTTCGATGTCGTGCTCAACATGGAAGTGGTCGAACACGTCTCTGATGTCGATCTTTTCATGTCTGCGACCAGCGAAATGGTAAAGCCGGGTGGGTTGATGTTTGTCGCCACCATCAACCGCACGTTCAAAGCCTATGGTCTGGCAATCATCGGTGCGGAATATGTGCTGCGCTGGCTTCCGCGCGGCACGCATCAATATGAAAAGCTGGTGCGTCCAGAAGAACTCGAAGCAGCTCTTTGCAAAGCGGGCCTCAATCTGATCGACAAGCTGGGCGTAACCTATAACCCACTTGCCGATAGCTGGAACCGTTCACGCGATACCGATGTGAACTACATGGTTCTTGCGGAACGGCCCGCATGAAACATGTCGCAGAAAAGTGGGAACCGGTTTTCTGATAACGACATGTTTGTACAAAAGAAACAAAGCGCATCGCGCTTTAATCAACGCTTCTGAGCTTTTGTCGTCAGTGCCACACCAAAGGCGATGACGACAGCACCTATCCATGTGAGCAACGGATAGTTTTCGCCCAGAAACAGCGTGCCGGAAATCAGCCCAAGCGCTGCGGCCACATAGCCGATCTGGCTGAGATAAACCGGCCCGCCGACCGCCTGTAAGCGAAAAAACAGAGCAAACATGCCTGCTGCCGCAACCCCTTGCGCCACAGCAGTGAGCGGCGCAAGCGCCAGTGTCTCAATCGGAAAATCGCCGTTAAACAACAACATACCAATCAACAGCATCACAGCCGCGGCCAGATGGCTGCCTGAAGCAAGCTCCGTCGGATCAGCATTTTTCGGCCAGTCAAGCGTGCGATAGACATTTCCCATCGCCAGAAACACCGGAATGAGAAGCGCTAATCCGATCCAGAGCGGATCGGCAGGCTTGCCGACTTCGCCACGCGTCATTGCCACCATAATGGCACCGATAAAGCCCACGATAATCCCTGCAATGCCGAGCGCATTGGGGCGACGAAGGCCAAAGCCCATCGAGATCAGAAGCGTGATCACCGGCGATAGCGTGTACATTATGCCGGTAAATCCGGCTCCAAGTCGCGGGATTGCCGACAGGATCAGCAGATTAGGAACCGCATAGGAAATCGCAGCCGTACAAATGTAATAGCGCAACCTGTGGCCGGAAATGCCGACCCGCTTTTTGCTCAAAAGCAAAGCCACAAGCAGAATAACTCCGGCACTGGCTGAAAACAAAAATGTCCAGATTGTCGGCGGAACCCCCGCTTCAGCGGCGATTTTTCCAAGAGGCAAAATAAGCCCCAGAAGCGTGCCTGTGGCAAGCAGCAAGAAAGGCGCGGAATCCATCAGTTTCATGCGCCATATCCTCTCACGCAGTCAAAGTCTTTAAGTATCAGTTTTTATCTTCCGGGAAGACAGGCAATGGCATCACATCGACGCCATCTTCAATGAGAGAATGAACGTCTTCTTTGGACGCTTCTCCGTAAATGCCCCGCGCTTCGGTTTCACCAAAGTGGATTTTACGCGCTTCTTCCGCAAATTTATCGCCAACATAATCCGCATTTTCGCGAACCTTGCGGCTCAACGCGCGCATTTGTTCAAGCGCCTGCTTCTGCGCCTCACCGAGGGCAATCGCCACCTGCTCTTTTGAGCGGCTGGTGGAGACGGCAGGCGCCATCAGCGATTTTCGAATTTCAGGCGAATTGCAGACAGGGCAAGAGACGAGTTTGCGCTCCGACTGCCGATCGAAGTCGGCATTGTCACGAAACCAGCCTTCAAATTCATGGCCGTGATCGCAATGAAGCGAAAAGCGGATCATGGATTATACGTCCTCTTTCTCTTGAACAACCTTCACAGAAAACTCACGTGCATTCTTGAGGTTCGGAACCTTGGCGCGTGCGGCGGCACTCTCGCTCACATCAATATCGGCAACAATGACACCCGGCTCATCATGCGCCGCTTCTGCCAAGACCTTGCCCCAAGGGGAAACGATCAGCGAATGCCCATAGGTCTCGCGACCATCCTCATGCACACCACCTTGCGCAGCCGAAATCAGGAACGCGCCATTTTCAATCGCACGCGCACGCTGCAAAACATGCCAGTGCGCTTCACCGGTCTGACGCGTGAATGCAGCAGGCCCGGTAATCACATTGGCGCCTGCCAGCGCCTGCGCACGAAACAGTTGCGGAAAACGGATATCATAGCACACCGCCATGCCAACATGAGCAAAAGGCAGTTCGGCAATCACCGTTTCCTTGCCCGGCTCATAGGTTGCTGATTCGCGCCAGCTTTCGCCGTTGTCGAGATCAACATCGAACATATGCACCTTGTCATAGGTTGCGATCTTCTCACCCGATGGCGCAAAGATGCCGCCACGATTGGCAATCTTGCCGTCACCGGCGGCAATCGCCGTCGAACCAATATGCAGATAAATGCCGTACTTCTTTGCAAGTTCTGACGCGGCCTTAAAGACCAGATCTTCCTTTTCATCGCGCAGACTTGCAAAAAGCGCTGCACGATCACGCATCAGCGCGCCGGTCATTTCCGGGGTCTGCACATAGTGAGCACCCTTTGCCGCAGCATCGGAAACCAGTTTTTCCATCGCCTCGACATTGCGGGCCACATCCGTGCCCGAACGCATCTGAACCGCAGCAGCGCGAAAAGTGCTCATAAGTGTCTCCCCCTTCATAATCTTAATTCAGTTCGCCAGTCGCAAGCAGACCATCAAGCTTGCCTGCATTATCGAGAGCAAACAGATCATCGCAACCGCCCACATGCACCGAACCGACAAAAATCTGCGGGAAGGTATTGCGGCCCGAACGCTGCTGCATTTCCGCACGCAGTTCAGGTGTAGCGCCTGCATTAATTTCGTTAAACGCAACGCCCTTGTTCTTCAAAAGACCGACTGCACGCGTGCAATATGGGCAGCCAGGGCGGGTATAGATGGTGACATCAGTCATGTAAAACTCCATTCGTTGGCCTCTATATAATGGCAAAACAACGATCTGGAAGCCCCTGATGCGTTCACGAATCCGGTAGAACCCGGCTGAATGTCAGCACATCCACGCTTTTTGCGCCACCGCGCAAGAGCGCACGTGTTGCAGCTTTCGCCGTTGATCCTGTCGTATAAACATCATCGATCAACAAGACCCTCCGTCCGCGCACATGAATATCGTGCTCCTTTGGCACGCGGAAAGCACCGTCAACATTGCGCTTTCGCTCTTTCAAACCAAGCCCGATCTGCTGATTTGTCTGACGAATACGCCTTATGGCCTGTGGTTCATAAGGCTTGCCACTGAGTTGCGCCAAGCTGCGCGCCAGCTCTGCCGACTGGTTAAACCGCCGCGACCAGAAACGCCATTTGTGCAACGGCACCGGCAAAATGACATCGCACTCATCCAGCAATTCCCGTCCGGCACGCTGCATCCAGCGTGCCATCCATGGTGCTAAATCCGTGCGGTCATGAAACTTAAGCGAGACAGCAATGCGCTGCGCAGCCCCTCTGTGAAGCACCGCAGAGCGCAGACGCCGAAACGGCGGCGGATTGGCGATTGCTTCCGCGCTCATGAAATTCTCGCCAAAATCATGATTAAACGGAATGCCAAGCACCGGGCAGTAAGGCTTTTCGATAAAGCGCAGCTGTGACCAGCACTCAGGGCAAAGCGTTCCGGGTTCGGAAACCTCTATGCGGCAACCGATACAGCTTGCTGGAAACAGAATATCCGCAGAACGGCGCAAACCAACACGCACCGCGTTAAACGCCGTCGTTTTCAGCCTCAACACCAAGCTTTGATGCGACCTGTCGTCATCAACCATTGCATTCGCCCCCGTTCGAATGCATCTACGCCCTTATCCATATTACCGACGCATATCCGAAAGAGAAGACGGAATCGCAATGGCAGCCCCCTCATCCGCTCAATCGTCAGAAAATGCGATTTTTGATCGCGACCTCCAGCTGGCGTTCCGCCGCCGCGCTTTCAGGCATGCTGTGAAGGGTGCAGACTTTTTGTTGCGCAGAGTGGCTGACGATCTGGAAGACCGGCTTGCTGCTGTCGAGCGCCACTTCTCCGTTGCCATTGATCTTGCCGGTCACAACGGTCTTGCAGCAGGCGCTCTTGCTCATTCAGGCAAAGCAGACATGATTTTACGCATCGAACGCGATGCAGCTTTTCTCTCCGGTCCTTTTCCGGCCATTGTCGCCGATGAAGAAGCCCTGCCACTGAAACCCCAAAGTGCCGATCTGATTGTTTCACTGCTGTCGCTGCATTCAACCAATGATACGCCGGGCGCGATGATACAAATCGCCCGCGCGTTGAAACCGGATGGCCTGTTTCTTGCTGCACTCAGCGGCAATGGAACATTGGGCGAATTGCGGGAAAGCCTTTTGCAGGCGGAAATTGAACTGACGGGTGGCGCAAGTCCGCGCATATTCCCTTTTGCAGATGTGCGTGATGTCGGCGGTCTTTTGCAACGCGCGGGTTTTGCGCTGCCGGTAACAGACGTGGATAATGTGACGGTCCGCTATGACAGCATTTTCAACCTGATGGCCGATCTGCGCGCCATGGGCATGCAGAATGTGTTGCGCGATCGCTCGCGCAAACCAGTCTCGAAAAAACTGTTCCTGCGTGCAGCAGAAATTTATGCCGAGCGGTTCAGCGATCCCGATGGGCGTATTCGTGCCACCTTCTCGACAGTCTGGCTGTCAGGCTGGGCACCACATGAATCGCAGCAAAAGCCATTAAAGCCCGGCTCTGCCAAGGCTTCACTGGCCGATGCATTAAAGAATGTGGAATGAATCTTTCAGCAGTCGCCACTATGCGTGCCATCTGGATCAATCACGCAGATTGGGCGAACGGGTGCCTTGCGGGCGACGTAAGTGTCACGCTTGACTGATCCGGTCATGGTGCGATCGACACCGGCAGGCAGTACTGATTGCGATGCAACCTTGTTCGCCTGATCGTTTAAAACCGGAACAATAATCAACGCCAACGCGACCGCAGCCGACCCAAACAGCAAGACAACGCGTAAAATGCTGCCGCCCGCTTTTGAGAGTGGGCCCGGCTTATATTCGTTATGATCTGCACTAAAATAATTGTTGTCAAAACTCATGACATAAACTCCGAGGCACTTGTTTTAAACAATGCCGCAGCGGAGTGAATCATCGATTAACGCAGAAGGTTAACGTCAACGATTTGTCAGCTATTTTGAAGCTTTCCACAGGCTCAAAGCAGATCAATCAAAAACGAGATCAGCGGCTCATCGGCTGGCGGCATCGGATAATCGCGCATATCCTTCGGACGCACCCATTTCAGGGCCTGTCCTTCCAGCCCTTGCGCAACACCTTCAAAGCGACGGCAGACATAAAGCGGCATCAGAAGATGAAAATCATCATATGTGTGGCTGGCAAAGGTCAGCGGCGCCAGACAGGCCACCTTGGTCGTCACGCCAATTTCTTCTTCGAGTTCACGCATCAGCGTTTCTTCCGGCGTTTCACCAGCTTCGACCTTGCCTCCGGGAAACTCCCAGAGACCTGCCAGAGACTTGCCTTGCGGGCGCTGCGCGAGAAGCACACGCCCATCAGCATCCACAAGCGCGCAGGCGGCCACCAGCACGATGCGCCGGGCTTTTATCTCGCTCATTTCTCATTGCTCTCCCGATAAGCGTAACGATAGGCTTCCTGAAAGCCAAAGCGCTCGTAAAGCGCCAGTCCGGCAACATTATCCGCCTCAATCTGAAGCCAGGCTTTTTGGGCACCGAGTTGCTTTGCCCATTTGAGCGTCGCGCCGATGATAGCGCGACCATGACCGGCGCGGCGTGCATCCGGCAAAGTCCCAACATCGAACAGCCCCGCCATGACACCATCCTGCACGCAAAGCACATTGGAGACCGCCCGTCCGTCCTCTTCGAGAATAAACATACCCTTGTTGGGGCGAATGCCATCCAGCAGCTCGCAGAAACCCGGACGAAGTTCAGCGGGGCGCCCGTGAATGATGAGCGAAGCCTCGACGAAGCGGCCAATATCTTTGAGCGGAATCTGATCGCGCTCCTGCGAGAGATCAATATCATCCAGATTGGAAGTCATGACGATGGTTTCATCGCGACGCTCCCATCCCAGACCTTCAAGATAATCTTCAAGCTCGACAGGTGCGAGTGGCGAAAGCCTGAAACACGGCACCCGTCCGTAAACGCGAAAACGCTGCGATGCCTGTTCGATACGCGCCGGAATATCGCGCGTATCACCCGGATCAAGCGGATTAACCGAATTGAGCCGCTTTGAAGGATGTGCAGCCGTCATGCGTATCGCCCACGTTCCGTCATAATGAACGGACGTGGCAGGCCATGCACGAAAGCCAACGGCCTCCAGCTGGCGAACGATAGCAAGATTTGACATATTCAAACTCTTTCCAAGCTTAGCTGCGATAGTCGCCGTTGATCGCCACATATTCCTTGGTCAGATCGCAGGTCCAGACGGTCGCCTTGCCCTTCCCGATCCCCAGATCGACGCGAATGAGAATATCCTCGCCCTGCATATAGGCAGACGTCGCCTCTTCCGAATAAGCCGGATCGCGTTCGCCCTGATGCGCCACGCGAATATCGCCAAACCAGATCGCCAGCAGATCGCGATCAGCCGGTTCACCCGCTTTACCAACAGCCATGACCACACGGCCCCAATTGGCATCTTCACCGGCAACCGCCGTTTTGACCAAGGGTGAATTGGCAATTGAAAGCGCGATTTTCTTCGCAGAAGCGGCGGACTTTGCACCGCTCACTTCAATTTCGACCATCTTGCGCGCACCTTCGCCATCACGCACGACCTGAAGTGCCAGCGACTTCAAAACGCGCGCCAGCGCCTTTTTGAAATCACCCAGACGCTTGTCGGAAGCATCGGTAATTTCGGGTGCACCGCGTTCTGCAGCCGATCCTGTTGCAAACAGCATCAGCGTATCAGAAGTGGATGTATCACTATCAACTGTTACCGCATTGAACGTCGAACCAACGCCCTTGGAAAGCAGGCTCTGCAAGACATCCGCCTTAATCGGTGCATCGGTAACGACAAAAGAAAGCATGGTTGCCATGTCAGGTGCGATCATACCCGCACCCTTGGCAATGCCATTGATCGTCACCGGAACCTGGCCGAGCAGCACCGTTTCGGTCGCCACTTTCGGATAAGTATCGGTTGTCATGATGGCCTTGGCGGCTTCTGTCCAGAGATCGTCGCTGGCAGATTTTGCCATGTCACCCAGAAGACCCGAGAACTTCGACGCATCCAGCGGCTCGCCGATCACACCGGTGGAGGCAAGAAACACATCTGTCGTCTTGCATCCAACAGCCTTGGCGGCAGCCTCTGCGGTTGCTTGCGTGGCCGCCCGACCTTTGAGACCTGTGAAGGCATTGGCATTGCCTGAATTGACCACAACCGCACGCGCCTTGCCATGCACCAGGTTCTGGCGGCAGAAATCAACCGGTGCAGACGGGCAGAGCGAACGGGTGAAAACACCGGCTGCCTCCGCAGGCTTGTCAAAGACCATCAGCATGACATCCGTGCGGCCCTTATATTTGATACCGGCTGCAGCCGTCGCGATGCGGACGCCGTGAATAACAGGCATGGATGGATAATGTTTGGGGGCGAGCGGTGATACGGACGCAGACATGATTGCCTCTGAACAGATGCGATTTGATTCTGTCGCATTGGAAAGGTTTGCAGCACAAAATCAAGCTTTAACTAACGTTCAACAAAAAACGCCCCGGACTTCCGGGGCGCTTTGTGAATTCATAATTTACTGCTGTGGTTGAGCGGCATCAGGCGAATCGCCTTTATCCGCCGCTTCCTGAGCGGCGGCCGCTTCCTTCATCGCTTTATCGACGGCAGGATCCTTATATTCGATCTTCAAGCCATCGCGCAGCTTCTTGACGGCCTCGACATAACGCTCACGCATGATGATCGAACGAATCTGGTCGGAAACCTGATCAAATGCCGGCGGCTGCTTGGTGCGGCGATCTTCAAGCTGAATGACGTGGAAGCCAAACTGCGTCTGCACCGGCTCCTTGGTGTATTCACCCGGCTTGAGGGCAAAAGCGGCCTTTTCAAATTCCGGAACCATCTGGCCTTCGGAGAAATAACCAAGATCACCACCATTGGCGGCAGTGCCATCGGTGGAGTTTTCTTTGGCGAGATCTTCAAACTTCGCACCACCTTCAAGCTTCTTGATGATGGCTTCCGCTTCTTCCTTGGTCTTGACGAGAATGTGACGAGCACGCACTTCAGTCTGTGGAGGAATGGCCGCGATTTCCTTGTCGTAACGCGCACGAACATCGGCATCGGAAATCTTGTCGACAATCGCATCCTTGAAATATTCATTGTGCAGCGCACGTTCACGCAGGAATTCCATGCGCTTCTTGAAGTCCTCGCTCTGATCGAGCTTTTCTTTCACGGCTTCTCCAGCCATCGCCTTGATGTCGATGAGCGCTGCAAGAGCGGCCAGACGGCGCTGCTCGGCTGGAAGACGTGCAAACTGCGGATCAAGATCGCCTGCAGCCTGATCAACGTCACCGACAGTAATGTCCTTACCGCCGACGGTGGCCAGAACCTTTGCCGGATCTTCGGAAGCAGCCGCAGACTGTGCTGCCTCTGCGGGTTTCGCTGCATCCTGTGCAAAGACAGCCGAACTGGAAAAACCAGCGAGTGCAACCGAGGTTGCAAGAACGGCAAGTGCCTTGCGATAAGGGGCTTTGAGAATGGCTTTCATATGAGATTCTCTCCTTCGAGACCACCTAACGGCCCCATTAATGCGGCAGAATTTGGCCCTGAAACACACTTATTAGTGAGAAAAGACAGGTTTTGCGTCTTATCGAGCAACATTGACATCGCTCGAAGCCCCTCTTATCTGTCCTTCGTCTTGTCGTCCAGTAAGCGACCGGGCGAATTGCGCTAAAACGCGCCGTTTCTGGCAGCGTTGACAGCGTAGTTTTCTTGCATTTGTTTCAATACGCGTGAATAAAGCATTCGACAAAGCATTATCAGCAAAAGTGCGCAGCGGTTTTGCGTTCGAAAATGCGACAAAACAAAGAGTTAGAGCCTTTCGCGAATTTCGGTGAAATCGAGAGAGGCCATGACGCCGGAAGCGCTTCCGGCTGAACGGACAGGAAAGGACCAGGAATGGTCAGCTTTGGCGGCCTCGCCCGCAAGATATTCGGTTCATCCAACGACCGCCATGTGAAATCATTGCGCGTTCGTGCGGAACAGATTACTGCGCTTGAGAAGAATTACGAAGCCCTAACCGATGAACAGCTACAGGCGAAGACTGCGGAATTCCGTGCAGAACTCGCTCAGGGCAAAAAGCTGGATGCACTGCTTCCCGACGCTTTTGCAACGGCGCGTGAAGCGGCCAAGCGTGTGCTCGGTATGCGCCCGTTCGATGTCCAGCTGATCGGCGGCATGGTTCTGCACGAACGCGGTATCGCCGAAATGCGCACCGGTGAAGGCAAGACGCTGATGGCAACGCTGCCTGTCTACCTCAACGCTCTTGAAGGCAAGGGCGTACATGTGGTGACAGTCAATGATTACCTTGCCAGCCGCGATGCCGAAACCATGGGAAAGCTTTATAACTTCCTGGGGCTGACCGTCGGTGTCATCAAGCACGGCCTCGATGACAATGAGCGTCAGGCTGCTTACGCCTGTGACATCACCTACGCCACCAACAACGAACTCGGTTTCGATTATCTGCGCGATAATATGAAATATGAGCGTGGCCAGATGGTGCAGCGCGGTCACAACTACGCCATCGTCGACGAAGTGGATTCGATCCTCATCGACGAAGCACGCACCCCGCTGATTATTTCCGGCCCGCTGGAAGATCGTTCAGACTTTTACAATCTCATCGACACATTCATTCCGGCACTTGAGCCGGAAGATTTTGAAATCGATGAAAAACAGAAGACCGCAATCTTCACCGAAGTCGGAACTGAAAAGGTTGAGCAGCTTCTGGAAGCTGCTGGCCATCTCAAAGGCGAAAGCCTCTACGACATCGAAAATGTTTCGGTTGTTCATCACCTCAACAATGCCCTTCGCGCGCACAAGCTGTTCCAGCGTGACAAGGACTATATCGTCCGCAATGATGAAATCATCATCATTGACGAATTCACCGGCCGCATGATGCCGGGCCGCCGCTTCTCGGAAGGTCTGCATCAGGCACTGGAAGCCAAGGAACATGTGACCATCCAGCCTGAAAATCAGACGCTGGCTTCGATCACCTTCCAGAACTACTTCCGCATGTATACCAAGCTCTCCGGCATGACCGGTACGGCTGCCACGGAAGCGGAAGAGTTCGGCAATATTTACAGTCTCGACGTTCTTGAAATTCCGACCAACCTGCCGGTCAAGCGCATTGATGAAGACGACGAAGTCTATCGCACCGTCGAAGAGAAATACAAAGCCATCGTCCGTGACATTCGCGCCTCCCACGAAAAGGGCCAGCCTGTTCTTGTCGGCACGACTTCGATTGAAAAGTCGGAACTTCTGGCTGAGCGCCTGCGCAAGGACGGCATCAAAGACTTCCAGGTCCTCAACGCCCGTTACCATGAGCAGGAAGCTTTCATCATTGCACAGGCCGGTGTTCCGGGTGCAATTACGATTGCCACCAATATGGCTGGTCGCGGTACGGATATTCAGCTTGGCGGCAATCTTGAAATGCGCGTGCAGCGCGAGCTTTCAGATGTACCGGAAGGTCCAGAACGCACTGCCAAAATTGCAGAACTCAAGGCCGATATTGCAAGGCTGAAGGAAAAGGCACTGGCTGCAGGTGGCCTGTATGTTCTTGCCACAGAACGCCATGAAAGCCGCCGCATCGATAACCAGCTGCGCGGTCGTTCCGGCCGTCAGGGCGATCCGGGCCGTTCAAAATTCTTCCTGTCGCTTCAGGATGATTTGATGCGTATCTTCGGCTCCGACCGTATGGACGGCATGCTGCAGAAGCTGGGTCTCAAGGAAGACGAAGCGATCGTGCATCCATGGATCAACAAGGCGCTTGAAAAGGCGCAGACCAAGGTGGAAGCGCGGAACTTCGAAATCCGCAAGAACCTGCTCAAATACGATGACGTGATGAATGATCAGCGTAAGGTAATCTTCGAGCAGCGCCTTGAAATCATGGACGACGAAGACCTGACCGATACCGTGGCGGAGATGCGTCACGAAGTGATCGAAGATATGGTCGCGCTTCGGATCCCGAAAGATGCTTACGCTGAAAAATGGGATATTGCCGGCCTCAAGGACGACATTCTCACCAAGTTGAACCTCGCTCTTCCTGTGGACGAATGGGCCAAGGAAGAAGGTATCGCCGAAGAAGAGTTTGAAGCCCGGATCAAGGAAGCCGCGGACAAGGCCGCAGCCGAGAAGGCAGAACGCTTCGGCCCGCAGATCATGACATACATCGAAAAGTCAGTGATCATGCAGTCACTCGATAACCTCTGGCGCGAACATCTGGTCAATCTTGACCATTTACGTTCGGTCGTTGGTTTCCGTGGCTATGCACAGCGCGATCCGCTGAACGAGTACAAGACGGAAGGCTTCGAACTGTTTCAGGCCCTGCTTGCAAACCTGCGTGAAGTGGTCATTACCCAGCTGATGCGCGTCGAAATCGTGCGCGAAGCCCCGCCAGAGCCCGAGCTTCCGCCAATGACTGGCGTCCACATCGATGGAACCACCGGCGAGAATGATTTTGATGAGAATTCATGGGCCGAACATCAGCAGGATGAGCGTATCATTCCAGCCAGTGAACGCGATCCCGCCGATCCAAGGACCTGGGGCAAGATCAGCCGCAACGAAGCCTGCCCGTGCGGCTCTGGCAAGAAATACAAGCATTGCCACGGCGCGTTTGACTAAGCCACGCCCGAAACATGCTCCTTAAAACCAAAACCCGGCGCACAATCGCCGGGTTTTTATTATAAACATCATGGTAGTCCGCCTTGTTAATTAGAAATTGCGAAATCACCGATATATTCACGAAGTAATTACCATTTCAAAATTTTGGCTTCACTTTCGCACAGGAGGCCGTTTCTTTTTACCTTTATAAAGAACTGGCATCTAATGTTCAGCCATCGCAGGCCGAAAAATACGGGATGCGGTAAAACGGTGATCCTTCAGAAGATCACCGGAAAGAATGGGCCTGAAATAAAGGTCGCAACAAACAGGGTTGGCAACAAGTGCGTTTATCTGCCGCGAATGCAGCAAGCCGGAATTTATCTGGCAGGATCGCAACGAAACATCGTTCTGTGACGGGGCGGGTCGATCGTTTTTTGCTGTTTCCAAGGACGTCGATGCGCGCTCAGCGTTTATCGCTGCTGGCGGTGTTCATGCGCTTTGCAATGGCAGAAAATGCCCGCAGCAATACCTCTGAGGAGAGTTTGTAATGGCAGCAAAACCTTTGCTCGAGGAATCCGCAGGTGGACACACTGCACGCATTATTTCGCAACTCGCTGAAACACTGCCTGCCAGGGATGCGACCAAACGGCTGGAGGAAAGCCTTAGCAGCCGCGCCATTCCGCGCAAGCTCGCAATCTATGGCGCATCCGCAGGCTTTGAACTGCGCGACGAGCTTGATCATCTAAGCAACCGCACAATAGAGCCGAACATCTTCTTTAATGCACGCTTTCTCGCGCCCGCTATGCCGCGCCTTGAAGATCGCGAAGTGCGCTTCATGGTTATGCGTGACGAAAATGACGTGCGCAGCCGCCTGCGTTTCGTCATGCCCTATACGATTGAGCGTCCCGGCTTTCCCCTGTCATCGCCCGTTATTCGCGCATGGGCCACACCATTTGGCCCTCAGGGCACTCCGCTGATCGATCATGACGATCCTTTGGGCGTTCTTGAAGATCTGTTCGATATTCTGGCCCGCGATCATATCAAAATGCCGGAAGTGCTTGTACTGCCAGAAATGCGCGCTGACGGCCCGGTTGCAAAATTGATCCGTTCCGTGGCTGTCGGACGGCAATTGCCGATTGTCTCCATTGAGCGAAAAGAGCGGCCATTCCTTAAGAGCGATCTTGATGGTGAGACCTATGTCAAGCAAGCCATTGGCCCGCATCATCGCCGCGAATATGCCCGGCTGTGGCGTCGTCTTGCCGAGAAAGGCGAACTGGCCTATCGCATCGCAAGAAAGCCTGACGAAGTGCGCCACACATTCGAGCATTTTCTGACGCTTGAAGCGAGCGGCTGGAAAGGGCGGCGCGGCACGGCCATGGCGGTCGACCGTTTCCGCGCGGCTTTCGCACGTGAGGCGGTCAACAATCTGGCCGAGCGCGATTGCGTGCGCATCCACACACTTGAATTCAATGGTCGCGTGATTGCGATCCTGATCGTCTTCACGGTTTCAGGCGAAGCATGGACCTGGAAAACGGCCTTTGATGAAACGCTTCAAGCCTATTCGCCCGGCATGCTGCTGATGATTGAAGTGGTGAAAAACCATCTCGAAGACCCCAACATCACACGCACCGATTCCTGTGCGGTGCCCGACCACCCGGTTATGTCGCGCTTGTTTGAGGAGCGTGAAACCATTGAAACGCTTGTTGTCGGACTTCATCCGGGCGCAGACAAGCATGTTCGTCAGGCGGCGGCGCAAATTCATCTTTATCAGCGCACGCGCAATCTCACCCGGATTATTCGAAATAGAATCCGCAATTTTACCGATCGGAAATAAAAGTCACATTTACTTGAGAAATCAAAAAGCTGTGCTATCATTTGTTTCAGGAGAGCGCCTGTAAACTATTTTGGCAGGTGAAATTGAGGGTATAAATTGATTGGCTCCGGGTTTTACTCGAAAGCAATTAAGTAAAAATATAAACACGCCCCTCTTTCGCTGCTTCACAAAAACCAAAGCGCCTCCTGTGGGAAGGAGATGCGCTATGTTGGAATATCTTTCATACCTGAAAACACTTGACCTCATCGTGTTGGGCCTCATTGCATGTCTGGTCTGCTGGAATATTGTCGAGCACAATATCCGCCGCTAGAGCATGTCGCGAAAAAGTGGGAACCGCCTTCGCGGAGAAATCCGTCCGCCGATCTGATTTCTATTCGCGCTACGGTCCGAGAATGGCATGCGTGAAAACAAACAGATAGAGCATTTCCAATAGTTTAGAGCGTTTCCCTGACTGAGTGAATCTGCGGGGCTTTGCAAATCAGGCGGGTTCTGATTCAAACTATCTGCCGATGGAGGTCGGCGGATATGTCGAAAGCCCTTTCTGTCGATCTGCGTGTTCGCGTGCTTGCTGCTGTTGCCGCTGGTGCGACCCACCGCGACGCCGCCGAACGGTTTGGCGTAAGTGCCGCAAGCGTCAGCCGCTGGCGAAATCTGCAACTTCGCCAGGGTGACGTGCGACCTGGTCCTCTTGGCGGAGATCGAAATTCCCGAAAGACAGAGGCCCATGGCGAGGCGATCATGGCATGGCTTGCCGAGCACCGCGATGGAACTTTGTTCGAGCTGCGCGACGCGCTTTCTGCCCAGGGCATCACGATCAGCAAGTCGGCTTTGCACCGGTTTCTTGTCCGGCACGGCCAGACTCGTAAAAAAAGACTGGCCACGCGGTAGAGCAAAGCCGTCCCGACGTCCTGGAACAGCGTCAGCAGTGGTTCGATGATCAACTCGACCTTGATCCTGCCAAGCTCGTCTTCATCGACGAAACCTGGACTGCGACGAACATGGCGCGCACGCACGGACGCTGCAGGAAGGGAGAGCGCCTGCGAATGGGCTTTCCGCACGGCCACCGCAAGACCACGACGCTGGTGGCTGGCTTGCGTAGCACGGGAATGGTTGCACCGCTCGTCATCGACGGGCCGATCAATGGAGAATGGTTCGAGGCCTACATCGCCCAGGTTCTTGTGCCGACCCTGAAGCCTGGCGATGTCGTCATTCTTGACAATCTCTCCAGCCATAAGCGACCGGCGGCGCGTGAGATGATCGAGGCTGCCGGTGCGCGCATGCTGTTCCTCCCGCCCTACAGCCCAGACTTCAATCCCATAGAGAAGGCATTCTCGAAGCTCAAAGCCCTCCTGCGCAAAGCGGCAGAACGCACTGTGACCGGCCTGTGGGATAGGATCGGGAAACTGATCGACCTCGTCGTGCCTCAAGAGGCCCGAAACTTCTTCACATCATGCGGATACGATCCAACATGAAAGGGAAACGCTCTAATCAAAACAGGAAATGCTTTAAGCGCAGGAAGCAATTTACACCTTCGAGCGCGTGATGATATGTGTGAAACAGTTTTTAAAACACGCTGCGCGACCACACAGACAATCAGAACGCCGATCTGTTTCAACCGGACTGACGAGCGATCAGGAGACTGTGGACTGCGCGTCGTGAAAAACCTGAAACTATAATCAGTCAGGCGCCCGAGGGCGATTGACGTTGTTTCGTTTAGCCGGTATATCCCTCCCCGCTGTCCGTTTTTGGACCATATCAAACTGCTTAAGCAGTCACGTGCGGGTGTGGTGGAACTGGTAGACGCGCCGGACTCAAAATCCGGTTCCGAAAGGAGTGTCGGTTCGATTCCGACCACCCGCACCATTTTATTCAATAAAACATATATTTCTCAATGACTTAGCGAGAACAATTATTCTCCAGCCCCTACTGTGGCCCCTACTTTTTCACTCGGTTGGCCGTTTGATAAACATTGATATTAAATCAAATCACCCCGCGCGCGTACTGCGCAGGAAAACGGCGCTCACTCCCTGCTCTCAGACTGACTGAAAAAAAGCGGCTGGCTCCAAGCTTGGTTCATAGCCGTACCCCGGAACTTCCCGACATCCATTTTGATTAATTTTGATTATTTTCAAACCTGCGCTCGACTGACGGGCTGATATTTTTTGATTTAAAGCTCAAAGCCCATAGACCGCCTGACAAATTTCACCGTCAAAAAATTCTTCAAACACGCAAAAAGCAAACCCTCAAAAGTATCAAAAATACCTGTACTTCAGAAAAAACATCGAAAACACTCCAAAGCGGAGCCTTCAAAAGTATCAAAAATCCTTCTCTGCTGAACCTGCTCAAAATGGACAGTCAGCAAATCGCAGTAATTTAGTGAGCAGTCCCAACAAAGGTGCCTCCAGATTTGGATTGGCCCCTCCATCTTCGGCTCGCGTTATGATGTCGGATAAATCGGTGAAGCCTCGCGCGCACGCGCGTATTGGTCCGAAAAGGGGGCTGCTCAATTTTGCGCATACCCCTCCTTAAAATTCAGGAGGCTCCGACATTAGGGCAATCTTAGGGTGGCGTCCGCTTGCAAGGTTTTCTGCACCCGCCTTGAGGTATACGCAGAGATTCCCCCCGTTGGCGGAAAGCTGTCGTTGCAATTCTGCGCCATGCATCCGTTGTGCGTCCGGAACGGCTAATACGGCTGCATCTGATCAACGTGAATGTTGCCATCATTATAGATTTGGATTGTCAGATCAGGATTGCCCTTGATGATTTCATATTCAACCCCCTGCCGCATCTTCCATTGATAACCCTTTTCAGGGTGCCTCGAAGAAACAGGTTCCCATTTCATTTCCGAAATTGGCTTGCCGTCGCCCCACCTATTTTCCTTGCTGGCGAATACTTTGCTCGGAGTGTCGCCCTTATCTCGCAGGTTGAAATCGTAATAGTTCCTGCGGTCTTGTAATAAGATTGCTTTTGCATCGGTAAGCTTAACACCCTTGTCATCGACTTTATCTTTTTCGCTGATATGAGCGGTGTAGCTGTCTACAAGCTTGGGTTCAGCCTTTTCCTGCGTAGCTGTAGCGATAGGTGTCGAGCTGCTACCTTTGGAGGCATCATTTGTCGTACATGCCGTGACCAACGCAACTGCGCAGATGCTTAGAGTGATTGGAATAAATGGCTTCATGGTCGCCCCGCTGTTTGCGGCAAGCTGGCAGAGGCGTGTCGGGTGGTCAAGCACAAAGAACTCCGCAAAAGGGGCAGTTGTTTAGCGGCGTGCTTTGGCATAAGGCAGTTTCATGATTACAATTCCATGGTGGTTGGCCATCATTTTTTACATGTCGATGTATTGGCCGCTTACGTTATTAGTAGCTGCTTCAATTGTCGCGACCGCATTCATGGCAACGAATAGCGTTCGCTGGCGTCTCGCTGGGTCCGCAATGGCTATTGTGCTTATCGCGCCGGTTATCTGGTTCTATTCAATGATTTAAATAAAAAGCCCCGGTACGTCTCCCGACGCCACGAGGCTGCTTGCCTAAGAGCCACAGGGTTTTAAAGACCCCGGCAAGCGGCGATAATTTAGTATCTGGGTTTTCTATTGCAAGACCCCGATAAATTTTTAGCGTCCGATTAATCCCCCGAAATTCTGGGAATTTCCTACGTTAGCCGAAGCGGTTAAAACCGCCTCCGAGAACATAAAAACTGATTTCAATGTCAACATAAGACAACAGGCATCACCTCGAAACGGCTTTGCCTGTGTATGCTTTCCGGCAGTGTTCCTCACAGTATGGGTGTCCACTTTGGACGGCCTCGCCACAAAACAGGTGAAGCTCTCCAGCGTTCGCGCGATTGACAGGCCATTTGCATTGATGGCGTGAAAGGTCAGCGAGCGGAAAACCTTGATGCAGGCTTGTAAGTGTTGGTTTTCACGCGGAACTGAGCCGGTTGGGCGACTAATTTCCATCGAGAATTGAGCCATGTGAACCTACTCCCCCGCTATGAGCGATGGGAGC
>NZ_JAYEXN010000033.1:0-33226 GCF_044435015.1 Ochrobactrum sp. S1502_03 | reverse complement strand
GATTGAAATCGAAGGTCATGTTACCCTTTAAATAAGGGGTCCCGTTTGGATGCCGATAACCCCTCAAATGGGGTCCTTATTCCATGCTTAATGACACTTGCACCCCGGTTCGATTCCGGGTGAGGCCTCCAACCTTTTCTCAATTTCATTATAAGACATTGAAAGTGCTTTGATATTTCTCAAGGTGTGGCAATGCGTTCACCTTGCACCCCTCAATTCTCCTTCTTCTGCCCTGCTTCGAACCTCTGCAATATCTCCACCACAAGGCGTATGTCATCGCCAAAAACTCACACTGTAATTAATCTTATTCTCACATGATAAAACAGTTTATATTTTTTAAATAAAATTTCGCTCGACATTGAAGGCAATGAAACAACTATTTTGATCAGCTTCGTATATGATTGGCGCGAGCACAGCCATAAGTGCAGCATCTATTTGTAATTAAAGCCGGACATCAAGTAACAGCCGCTAAATTGGTTACTCTGAACCGCCTCTGATTTGCTGGATACCTAAAATTTTGAGAATTAGGGTCTATGAAAAGGAAAAGGATATGGTGCTCGCCTGTGAACTCGTCATCGGTTTACCTGCAGGCAAAGTTCTTGCTGATTGGGCTTGTGACGCCGACGTGGCCTCACATATACCGCCTAATCGAAAAGGCGCGTGATAAATCTAACCTGCTCTGAACATAACGCTTGAGAAATAATTCTTCCGTCACTCGTTATTTGGGCGACAAATTCAGAATCTAAAAGCGTGTTCTTCAAAATATACCATCCACCACGGGGACGAATGAGCCCCTCCGCCAAATAAAGACTTCCATTGCGTGAAATCACATTGGCTTCCCAAGCCCTCCCCAAGCATCGTTGCGCGGAACTGAGATCGCCCGCACCTAATGCTGCGCGAACCCGCGTAGACGAAAATTCTGACTGCAACAGAATAACATCGACACTCATGTTATACTTTGCCGCCAATTCCTTTAGCGCGGCACAATCTCCCCTCCTGCCCGCGCCGAAGCGGAAATTCTCGCCCACAATCACATGAGAAACATCAAGCTTTTTATGAAGCACGTCGTAAACGAAAGCCTCGGGCGTCAGTGAAGCAAACTCTTTATCAAATGTTGGCTCGAAAATATAATCAACACCCAACATTTCAGCTCTTTGGTGCTTCTGCTCGGGAAGCGCCAGTCTTCCTATGGCCATATCAGGATTGAAGAACTGGCGCGGATGCGGTTCCACCGACATGATTGCCACCGGGCATGTTTGCCCTGCAATTTGCCTTGCCTTTCGGATGAGGAGTTGATGGCCTAAATGAAAGCCATCAAAATTTCCCAAAGCAATCACACCTCGCGCCAGACAACTGCCTGTCAGATTGCCACTCCGCACAATCTCAATTGGCTTTATGACAGACTTAGAAACAACGGCGCTTTCAGTACCCATATTTCAGCCCCAATGCCTAGCGTGCCCCGCGCACGAAGCTTTCGCCCAATGCCTGCGGAAGACTGGCCTTTCGCCCTGCAATTAACAGCACCAACATCACCATAACGAATGGCAGCATCTGAATAATATCGGTCGGCACATTGACGCCTGCGACCTGCAAAGCTGTCGTCAGAGAAAGGCTCGCACCAAAGAGAAGCGCCCCGCCCAACACCCACAATGGCCTGCCTCGTGCCAGCATTGCTAAAACGATCGCAATGAAGCCATTGCCGTGGCTCATAAACGGAATGAATACACCTGCAACTGCTACCGACATAAAAGCACCGCCAAGACCGGCAAGCGCTCCCGTTATCAATACGGCGGTGCTGCGGGTCCGTACCACATCTACGCCTGTTGCATCCAATGCCGCAGGCTTGTCACCAGCCGCCTGCAACGCCGTACCCCAATGAGTCATTCTATAAATCCAGGCAAAAACAGCGACCAGCGCAACAGCCAGATACACAATCGGGTTATGGTTAAACAGGATAGGGCCCAGCACCGGAATTTCAGAAAGTGGCCATATCGGCCATTTGGCAGCACCGTCCAGACGAGGATAACTACGCGAAAACTGCACAAAATGCAGAAGAGCAGTCAGCCCTTGCACTGCAAGGGTTAGCGCAATGCCTATAACAATCTGATTGAGGCCTAAGCGCACACAAAGCAAAGCCATGAATGCAGCAACAAAGGCACCAGCTGCAGCGCCGCCGATAAACCCCAGCCCCATATTGCCTGTGCTCCAAGCAACAAGAAACCCTGCATAAGCACCCGCAAGTATCATGCCTTCAAGACCAATATTAAGCACGCCTGCCTTCTCGGAAAGCTGTTCCCCAAGTCCGGCCAGCAACAGTGGCGTTCCCGCAGCGATCGCCCCAAGAAACAAAGTGATGATGAAACTTTCAGTAAAAAGTGACATATTCTTTCCTTAGATCTTCGCACGGTACTGACGGCGTTTGTCGATATATTCAGCAAGTGCCAGCGTAATCAGCAAAAGAGCAACGATAACCAGCGAGAAGAAACTGGGCACGCCCAAACGACGAGCGGCACTCTCACCGCCAATTGTCAGTGCTGAAAACAGAAAGACATAAGCGATTGAGCCGAAACCATTCAGGCGAGCGAGGAAAACCAGCGGCACGACAGTGAGACTATAAGCCGGGTTCCAGTCTGCACGCACATTCCCCTGCGTTCCCAAAATATCGACAGCACCCGAAAGGCCGGCAAGACCAGCAGAGATGGCGAAAACCGCAATGGTCAGTTTAGGCACAGAGAGGCCGGCATGAACAGCCGCGCGCGGATTGGCACCCACCAGACGCAACTTCATACCAAAAGAAGTGCGCGTCATCATCAGATGCATCGCAATGATGACAACCAGGCCAATGATCAATCCTGTCGATATGGTCGTGTCAAACAGCTTAGGCAGTCGTGCATCAACCGGCAATGTGCGGGTTTGTGGCGTTGTGGTTGCCGGGTCAAGAAATGCCAGTTTGACCAGAACATTGGCAAGCGAAACACCCAGAAAGCTCATCATCAAGGTTGTGATGATTTCATTGATACCATGCCAAGCCTTGAGCATGGCAGGCAAAAGCCCCCAAAGAGCACCAATCACCAGACCTATAATCAGACCCACAGCCAGATTAAGCCAGATCGGAAGCCCCGCCGCATGCATCAAAGGCGTTGTTGCTGCAACAATAACGGCCGCGAGCAAAAACTGCCCGTCACCACCCAAATTCCAGATGCCAGCACGAAAAGCGACTATCAGACTCGCAGCAATCAGGAGAAATGGTCCCATACGGGTAAGCGTCGCCGACAGGCCTGAGGGAGACAATATGGCTCGCTCGACAACATAGGCGTAATAACTTAACGGATTGACGCCCATGGCAAGAAGGATAAGCCCGCCAAGAACCAGTGCGGCAATCAGCGGGCCAATGCTGACAGCCAGTATTTTCCCCAAGCCTGCGAAGGGCGAACGTAGAGTTGGGCTTACCATTCCAACCGTGCCAGCCTGTTGATCGCTCATTCTTCTTCTCCGGTACTCATCAGGCGACCGATTGCGTCGCGCGCGCCCACACCATTCTGAACCGTGCCAACAAGCCTGCCCTGATCAATAACGGCAACGCGATCAGCAAGCTCAAGAAGCTCGTCGAGGTCTGTCGAGATAAGCAAAACTGCTTTGCCAGCATCTGCTGCATCGCGGATGCGCTGGCGTGTGGCACGTATATTTTTCACATCAAGCCCATAGGTCGGCTTTGCAAAGATAACCGCATCGGCAGATCCGGTCAGTTCGCGTGCCAGCAGGACTTTTTGAATATTGCCACCCGACAATGTTCCAACAGGCGTAAGAACATCCGGTGTGCGAATATCAAAGTTACGCACGTGCTCCTGAGCCTGTGACCGAATGGATTGCGGCTTTTCAACACCCTTTTTCCAAAAAGGAGAGGCGCCAATATCCTTGAGCAGAAAGTTGGTTGCGACAGCGAATGCCCCAACGGTCCCCTCACCCAGCCGGTCATCCGTCACATAACGCAAACCGGCTGCACGGCGTTCTCCCACTGTAAGCGCGCCGATTTCTGCACCATGCAGCATTACGCTTCCTGAAGAAGCTATTTGTCCGGCCAAAGCTTCCGCCAATTCTTTCTGACCATTGCCATCGATGCCGGCAATACCCAGGATCTCCTTCGATCTGAGCACGATTGAAACGTCGCGAACCGGAATACGGCCCGCGTTTGAATTCAGCTTTGAAACCTCCAACACCACAGAACCCAATTCTCGGACAGCACGATCGTTGATGGCGCTATCATCGGTTGCAGACTGGCCAAACATCAGACGGATGATATTGGCCGTATTCTGCCGATCACTATTGGCATTGAGTTCCTCAGGCGTAATGGAACCGGCATTTTTACCAAGGCGCAAGACCGAAATCCTGTCGCCATAGGCAAGCGCTTCATTGAGCTTATGCGTAATGAATATCACCGCCAGCCCTTCGGCAACCAATCGCCGCATCAACTGCCCGAGAGAAACGGCTTCGTTGGGCGTTAGCATGGCAGTTGCCTCGTCCAGGATGAGACAGCGACTGCCGCGCATTAAAGCGCGCAAAATCTCAACCTGCTGGCGCTCGCCAAGCGAAAGGCTGGAAACCAGTGCAAAAGGATCAACACGCAGACCGATACGGCTTGCTGTTTCATTGATACGCTTTGCAAAGCCGCTGCGATCAGGTTTCCGCCACCATTTACCACCAAGGGTAAAGTTATCAACGACAGTCAGACTTGGTACCAGCATGGAGTGCTGAAACACAGTTCCTATCCCCAGTGTAAGAGCGTGGCGGGGCGATGTTATGTGAACTGCTGAGCCGTCAATTTCGATCACACCATCATCCGGCTGCTGAAGCCCCGACAACATACCGACCAGAGTCGATTTTCCAGCACCGTTTTCACCAAGCAAAACATGAACTTCGCCCGGCCATATATCTGTGCTCACATTATTATTGGCGATCACTCCGGGAAAGCGCTTGGTTATACCACGCAGCCCCACAAATGGCTTCGCAGTCGAATTCGGTGGAAAGGCTACATTTTCTGCTGACGCCTGCATCTCACTATCCTTCATGCAAATCCGTCCCATCACATCGTGCTGGATCGACTAAAAACGCGATCCAACACGGCTTTCGTGAACTGCTGACGTCATCAAACAACCCAGTTTAATGGCAGTATGACAAACGCTAGCAAGACGATTTTAAGAGCAGGCTGGCTCACTTGGAGGCGACAGTTTTTACCAGTGCATGAACACTGTCTGCGTCAAACTTCGGCTCTACCTTGATAGCACCCGAAACAACGTCAGCCTGAAGAGCTTCCATTTCTTTCCAGACATCATCCGGTATGTTTTTAGTCTTCAGAAGCCGAAGACTACCATCGCTGAGCTTGATATTGTAGTTGTGGCTACCGTATTTCCCGTCCTTAACGTCCTTGATCATCGCGGTATAAACCGGCGTCAGATCCCATATAACCGAAGAAAGAAGATTGCCTTTGTCAATCGACGTTTTATCGCCGATCACATCGATAAAGTAAGCTTTTCCGCCATCGGTGGCTGGCGTCGTTTCAACAGCCTGCAACATACCGAAACTCGAACCATTACCTTGTCCAAAGATAATATCAGCGCCCGAAGCGATAACGGTTTCAGCCACGCGCTTACCACCGGCAGCATCAGCATAGGCAGCCGGTCCAATCACGGCATAGCGAACTTCAACGGCTGGATTTTCGGCCTTAACGCCCTGCGCAAATGCCACGGACATATTGTTCCACGATGGTGGTTCACCAGAGACAACAATACCAACAACTTTGGTTCTGCTCATCTTGGCGGCCAGACGGCCCGCAAGATACGCGCCGTCACTGCCCGCTGCGGTATAATCGGCAATCTTGCCTTCAGCGAGCTTGTCCGGACTATCAACAATAGCGACTGGAATATTCATTTCAGCACCGATTTCCGGTGCGGCTGTATTATAACCGGATGCGTGCGCGATCAGCAGACCAGCGCCGTCTTCAGCAAGTTCGCGCAGTGTCGGACGAACATCACCATAACCCAGGTTTTCGGCAACAATCACCTTCACACCAGCGGCCTCCCCTGCTGCCTTCGCAGCATCAACACCTTGCTGATTCCAACCCATATCGGTTCCCATCTCCGGGGCCAGGATAGCGATGGATGTAATTTCCTCGGCCAAAGCGCTGCCAGCCATCCAGCCACTCAAGGCGAGAGCCAGTGCAGCACTGCTGACTGTTCCTGCTATTATTTTTCTCATTTTATTGTTCCCACTTATAGATTTTTGTTGACTATTTCTTCAATCCCGGATGATTTTTGAAGTATAACCGGGAGAACTTTTTCAAAATGAAAACTCACCTCACCTTTCTTGCTACAGCAATTCTTGGATTAAACGCGGCATCTGCCACAGCCAACAGCCAATCGCTTGACATTACGGTTGAAAACAGTGGCAAATCCGCATTGGTCTGCTCTGCTTCCATCGCACATTGGTTTTCAGCCGACCTTGGTGAAGTCGCCCCAGGCGCCAGCCGGTCATTCAGTTTTGGCGTCGATGTAAAAAACGGGAACGTTTTCCAGCTCAATACAGTCGGCAACGAAATGGCGGTGCAACGCATCTGGTGTGGCCATAAAGGGAACGACTGGGCAACACGGGCAGAAATTCCGATTGAGCGACATTCGGGCATTATCCCAAAACCAGTCCATTTGCGCTGCGCAGCGGATACAGCGACGACCCGGTGCACGGCCTTGTAGCAGACCGCATTCAAGCTGACTTTTAATTCACCACAGCCGTGCATCTGACGCCTCAGTTCCCGAAGGGAGGCTTTTGAGGCAGACTGATCAGATGATCTCAGTAGCTCAAAAGCTGCAACCCCGATTGACAGTGCGAGAATACGATAGCATGATCATACCGTAATACAATAATGAAAAATCAACTGAGGGTGATTTTACGGTTTTTCTTTCATCTATCTGTATTTAAAAAGAAAAATCTGAAATGGCATCAGGAGCACTCACGAGAGAGTAAAAAATGCGCACTGCAATTGTGACTGGAGCAAGCCGTGGATTGGGTAGAGCTTTTGCAATAGGCCTGGCAAAAGACGGATTCGCACTGAGCCTTTGCGCTCGTGATCACGCAGCATTGGAAGAGACCGCGGAGCTTGTCCGCGCAGCTGGCTCGCCGCAGATTGTTATCATTGCTGCTGATCTTTCGCAGGCAGGCGTAGCTGAAAAAGTCGTCACCGAAACGCTCGCAGCAACAGGACGAATTGATGCTCTGATCAACAATGCGGGCGCAACCAAGCGTGGCGATTTCTTATCGCTGACAGATGAAGATTTCCATGAGGGATTTGCTCTCAAATTCCATTCAACCGTTCGGTTTTGTCGTGCCGCATGGGATGCGCTGTCTCAGAGCAAGGGCAGTATCATAAACATATCAGGGGTTGGTGCACATACACCTGAACCGGATTTTACCATCGGCGGATCGGTCAATTCGGCGCTTATCAACTTTACAAAGGCAATTTCCAAACGTGCGCAGGGAACAGGCATGCGCATCAACACGCTTTGTCCCGGCCACATCGTGACTGATCGTTTAAGCCAGCGGATCGAAGTATTGTCCAAAGAACGCGATATTTCCATTGAAGCAGCACGCGAAGAAATCCGCGAGGCACAGGGCATCCAGCGTTATGGCGAGGCAGATGAAGTGGCAAGCGTGGTGCGCTTCCTGTGCAGCCCAGCGGCTGCTTATGTGCATGGAACAGTCATCAATGTCGATGGCGGCGCAACACCGGGGATATAGAGCGCAAAATGAAAATGCCGGGGCACAGCCCCGGCATCGTATTTCAGGCATCAGCCTCTTCTGCAATGCGTTCCCGCAGAATAGCAATTGCAACCTTACCCGCGTTCATAACGTGATAAGCCGCCGCCTTGCGCGCTTCCTTGCCACGTCTGGCCGCAAGATGGCCAACCACCTCTTCAAGTTCAGCCAGACTTTCGCGCGTCCGTCCCGGCGCGCCCAGCGATGTCGCCCGCAAAACCATAACACGTGCGTTCAACGATGACAGCGTATGACCAAGCGCTTCATTATGCGCGCCAAAAATCAGGCAATCATAAAAAGCGTTCTTGGCTTGCAAGCGTTCTAGTGGATCGGTGATTTTGTCACCTTGCTTGAGCACTTCAAAAGCAGCTTTGAGCGCTTCTATATCCTCATCGGTTGCATTGCGAGCAAACAGCTCACAGGCAAGTCCTTCAAGTTCAACACGAACCTGATAGATACCTTCAGCCTGCTCTGGCTTCAAGCGTGCCACAATCGGCCCGCGATGCGGTACGACCTCAACAAGGCCTTCGCTTTCAAGCTGACGAAGTGCCTCGCGCACAGCTGTACGGCTAACACCTGTCATCTCACACAGATCGCGTTCGGTAATGCGCTGACCTGCCGTAAAATACCCCACTGCAATCGAATTGCGAATGCTTTCCGTCACACTATGACGAACTGGTGCAGCAGCCTTGACGACTTTAAAATCAATAGGCGGAGTTTTTCCGTTCATGGATATAGTCATAAGTTTATACCCCTTTTGGTACATGGGGAGCGATATTACCGTATTACTATACGCTAATTGCTTGTTTTGAAAGCATTAGATTTCCGACAATGCCTGTTTGGCGTGCAAAGCTTCAATTTTGTGCTGCTTCTATAACCGCCATCGCAGCCGCAACGCCCGCGCCCACATTAATCCCCTCGACACCCGCGGCCTTGAGACCTCCAGCAATTGCCGCAACGGATATAAGAGAATAAGTCGGTCGAGCAGTTGGTCCCATATGGCCGATCCGGGTCAGTTTTCCGAGTGTTTCACCACGACCGGATGAGAACACCACCCCATAAACATCACGGATCGAAGCGCGCAGCTTCGCTTCGTCAATGCCTTCAGGAATCGCCACGGCTGTGCAGGTTGCAGATGCTATCTCTTCACGAGCGGCCCAGAGTTTCAGCCCTGCCGCCTGCACCCCCGCCCGACAAGCCTTTGCTGTGAGTGCATGACGTGCCCACACATTTTCCTCGCCTTCATCCAAATAAATATCAAGCGCCGCACCAAGCGCATTGATCTCGGAAACCGAAGGCGTAAAGGGAAATGAGCGCTCTGCCTTATATGCGTCTTTCCAATCAATAATCGAAAGAATTGAAGCACGGGGCACCTCAGGATTGGCTGCCATTTTCTCCCATGCCGCATCGCTCACATGCAGCAGTGTCAATCCGGGCGGACAACCCAGACATTTATTTGGGCCAGTTACAAAAATATCGGCAAATGATGTCTCTGGCAAAACATCCATTCCGCCAAAAGCCGAAACGGAATCCACGATGAACAGTTTGCCTGCAGCTCTTACAACAGCACCAATTTCCGCAACCGGATTGACCGTGCCAGAGGGAGTATCGTGATGACAAATCGAAACCACGGCAACATCTGGCCGCTTCTTTAAAAAATCCGCCACAGCATCTGCTGTCAGCACTTCATTATAGGGTACAGTCAGTTCAACGACTTCCTTTGCATAACGTGCCGCCCAATAGCCAAAGCCTTTGCCATAAACACCCGAAACGAGATTAAGCACGACATCGTTCCGGGTAATCAGTGAGGCAGCAGCCGCTTCCAGTCCAAGCACCGGCTCGCCCTGAAGGATGACCGGCGGCGTATTCGTATGAAAGGCGCGTTGCACCTTTACATTCACCGATTCGTAAAATGCCAGAAACGCCGGATCATAATCATAAAGAACAGGCCGAGACAGCGCACGCAGCACTGCCGGATAGGCATCCACAGGGCCTGTTGTCAGCGTGAAGATTGGATCAGCAATTTTCCCTAAGCTCATATCACTCTCCCATTGATGTTTGTGATTTTCGTGTGTTTGCAAGAAAAGCCGCGCCATCAACAGCATCTTCGACCGTTTCAAGCGAAGCGATCAGCATATCGGCATCCAGATCGATACCGCGCCAGCTAATCTGCGCTCGAAGTTTTGCTGCAAGATCGGCATCCGTCATCGGATAATCCAACCCACCTTTGGCGGCATCAATCCTGTGCTGAATTTTGCGTCCGTCCTGCAACAGAAGACAAACTTCAGCAGCTTCGAATGTAAAAGAAGGATCATCCAAAAATGAAAGCTTTGACGCCAAATCCTTCAACTTCGGATGCTGCACCGCGTGATCGGAAAAGGCCTCAAGATCGGCCCTGCCCCACAGCAAACTCACCGCAACAGCATGCTGCGCGCTCACCTGCGAAAGCCTTCCCGTGGTGACATTCGGGCGATCTGTGCGCTGCCGCAGCAGGGGATGACCGGTTAAAACTATCGAAGCAATATCGTCGGCGTGAAAATCTCCTTTCGCATGAAGTGTAAGGCACGCCTCAATAACCGGATTAAGAACAACACCACATGGATAAGGCTTGAAAGAGTTTTTTAGAATCTCCCAGCGGCTTCCCAACCCATCTGTAAGAGCTGAAAAGTCCGGGGCATCTGCGTGCAGTGCGAGAAAGCCTCGCGGTCCCTCAAGCGGTGATGCGGGCCCAGTATAGCCGTTGGCGGCCAGCAACGCAGACATCAAACCAGCACGCGCGGCCTGCCCCACCGAGAGGCTTTTTGACATCGTACCAAGTGTTTCGACAGAACCTGCCCCCTGTGCGAGTGCATGTCCTAAAGCATCGACAAGCTCCGCAGGAGAAAGCTCCAGGATACGACCAGCAGCAAGTGCTGCGCCAAATACACCGCACGTCGATGTGATATGCCAGCCACGCGCATAGTGAACGGGGTGCAAAGCATTCCCCAGCCGACAAGTGACTTCCGCTCCAAGAACGAAAGCTTCAATAAGCGCATGCCCTGATACCGGCTTTCCCTCCAAGGCCAGCGTCTCGGCTAATGCGAGGACAGCGGGTGCAACAGGGGCAGACGGGTGAATAACTGTCGGAACATGGGTATCGTCGAAATCAAAAATATTGGCTGATGCTGCATTAATATAAGCCGCCCAAAGCATATCAGCGCGTTCTGAACGTCCGATAAGGCTTGCCGTTGCAAGCCCGGAAAAAGCTGGCAGCATTGCCACCAGCTTCTGGACTGCAACCTCATTTGAACCGCCTATCGCCGTGCCCACCATATTAAGCAGCGAGCGCCGACCGGCGGCGCGCACGGCATCAGGCATTGCCGGTGGCGAATGAACAAACTCGGCTATTGTAGCGCTCAAATCCGCCATATCAGATGCCAGCCGCTTTGCCGCGCACCTGCGTATCCGCCCACTGCTCCAGCGGACGAATAATCGCAGTCATATCTGCATCCGGCCCTAGATCAGCTTTGGTAATGGAAAACAGCATGCGCACGGCATTACCTACCAGCATAGGCACACCAAGACGTTCGGCTTCCTCAAGGCAAAGGCGAATATCTTTAAGCGAAAGCGCGATTGCGAAGCCAAAATCAAAACTGCGTGGCAGCACAAAACGCGGAATTTTATCGACACTTGCCGATGTACGACCCGAACCGGCATTGAGCACTTCGATCATAACATCAGCATCAAGTCCGGCTTTTGCCCCCATCACCATCGCCTCAGAAGTGATCGCAAGGGCTGCCGCAGAGCAAATATTGTTGATGAGTTTCATCACCTGCGCCTTGCCGGGCTCTTCGGCGACACGGATCACTTTACCAAGCGTCAAAAGCATCGGCTCAACAACGCCGAAATGTGCAGATGGACCAGCAGCCATCAAGGCAAGCGTTCCCTTCTTCGCACCTGCAACACCACCAGAAACAGGGCAGTCTACCAAGGCGATTCCAGTTTCAGACAGGATTTCGGCCAAATCCATTTCGGCCTTCGGCCCAGTCGTAGAAAGATCGACAACGCGTTTCACGCGCCCAGGATTTTCTGCAATGGAACGTCCGACAGCCAGAACAACTTCAGGTGTTGGAAGGGACAAAAAGACAGTTTCAACGCGGGCACAAAGCGCTTCAAGACTATTGGCAGCATCTGCACCGGCGTCGGTCAGAGCCGCAACCGCAGCCTCTGCACGATCATTGACCACAAGCTTATAGCCTGCACCAATAATACGCTCTGCCATTGGGCGCCCCATATTGCCTAGCCCAACAAAACCCACTTCAGACATTCCACTCTCCTGTTATCGTGGTCCCGCTGTCACGCAAAAGACCAGCCATTATCTACCGGTATTGCCGCACCATTGATGCCTTCGCTGGCAGAGCCACAAAGAAACAATGCAAGTGCGGTCACCGTGTTCATTGGAATAAACTTTCCACCCGGCTGGCGGGTTGAAAGAAAGAGGTCTGTTGCCTCTTCTTCGCTTAAGCCCTTTTCAACGGCCAGTGCACTGATCCGCGCACGGGCAGAATCTGTCGCCATCAGTCCTGGGCAAATAGCGTTGCAGGTGATTGCAGTTGAAGCCAGTTCAAGCGCCACAGTCCGCGTAAGCCCAATCATTGCATGTTTGGTGGTGACATAATCAGCACGCTCCGCAAGCGCGATCAGACTGTAAACCGAGGCCATGTTGATGATCCTGCCCCAGCCGCGCTTTTGCATGTCCGGAAGACAAGCCCGGATCAACCGAAATGGAGCGGAAAGATTGACTTCCAGCGCCCGATCCCAATCAGCATCCGCAAGCGATTGAACCGGTGAAATTTTACGGATAACAGCATTGTTGATGAGAATATCGATGCTGCCTAAATGTTCTTTAGCATGCACCACAAGCTCATCGGCAGTACCCTCTTGCGATAAATTTAGCGCTACAGCGCCGACTGGCTGGCCCGTCTCGTTGGATAAAGCCTGCGCAACATCAACCACTTCCGGCCGAATATCCGTAAGAAAAACGCGGTTTTTTGCCTTTGCAAATACACGAGCAAGCTCAAGTCCCAACCCAAGCGCCGAACCTGTGATCAGCACACCGCATCCTGTATCCGAGCTCATTTTGCCAGCTCCTGCCACTTGAGAACTGGCTCTTCATCCAATCGAACCACAACGCCTTCAAGCGCATCTGAGGGCGCGCAATAAGCACGCATTACCGCTGGATCATGCCCGGGCACAATATGATCAAGGGTTGGCGCCAGCTCAATCAGCCGGGCATAGCCACGAATGAGTGCTGCCTCGTCAAATAGCACAGGAAACGGATTCTCACGCTCCATATTGGCATAAAAATGCGTCGCATCAGACGCCAGAACAACCCAGCCGCGTTTGGTATAAACGCGAACTGCCTGCAAACCTGCACTATGGCCCGGCACAGAATGCAGCCATATGCCCGATGCGAGTTCCTTATCCCCACGATGAAACTCAATTCTGCCAGCATAAAGAGTGCGGATATAGTCGACGATGTTTTCAACATCGAACGGCGCACGTGCTTTTGGATCGCACATACATGGGCCTGTCGCATGCCCTGCCTCATTGACCTGAAGATGGAAGTGCGCTGACGGAAAATCGCCGAGCGTTCCGGCATGGTCGTAATGGAGATGCGTGAGTATCACCTCGCAGACCTGTTGAGCATCAACATCCATCAGCGCAAGTGCATCAACGGGACGACGCAAAAGCGTGCGCCCCCGCGCATCGGCTGCTTGCTGACCAAACCCCGTATCAATGACATAGACTTCGTCGCCCCGACGCGCCAACCAGATGAAATAATCCAGATTTTCGCCCGACTCATGCGGGTCGGCATGAAGAAAATTATCGTGTGCCATCCGCCCGCCATGTGTGGCGTAACGAAGTGCGTAAAGCTCAAAAGGCACAGGTTTGCCGTTAAATTCTGCTGCTGGAGCCGCCATCATTTGCCCGCTTTACGTTGATGTCTGCCAAAAACTGCCGAACTTTGTTTTCAGTATGACCGTAATCTTGTCATACAATCTATTGACAGGTCAAGCCCGGCATGTCTAACCTTGAGGAAATCAGGACGGCAAAATCAATCTGACGGAAGACGACAAGAACGAAGCAGCCGTACTGTCCACCTTAACGGAGAGATGCATGACTCGTCCCGAATTTAGCGGTGAACAATTCCAGAAAGGGCTGAAGGTCAGACGTGAAGTGCTTGGTGACGGCTACGTAGCGCCTTCGCTTGCCAGTGCGGACGATCTGACTGCGCCATTGCAGAAGCTGGTCACTGAATGGTGCTGGGGTGAAATCTGGACCCGTCCGGGGCTGGAGCGCAAAACCCGCAGCTTTCTCAACCTCGCAATGCTGACCGCATTGAACCGTCCGCATGAAGTAAAGATTCATGTTCGAGGCGCTCTGAATAACGGCGTTACGGAAGAAGAAATCGTCGAAGTTATTCTTCAGGCTGCAATCTATTGTGGCGTACCAGCCGCCCTCGATTCTATGCGCGTTGCAACGGAAGTCATCCGTCAGATGCGCGAGGAAAAGGCGGCAGGCGCCTAATCGAAATACCGGAAACGCTCAATAAAAACGGGGAACACCCGCGATTCCAATTGTAATAGGAGGCCCATGTGACACAGGGAACAGCAGCAAAAATCGCAACTCAGCCACATCGGTTGAAGACCGGCGAAGAATACAAAGAATCGCTCAAAGACAATCGCCAGATCTGGGTTGGCGGTCAGAAACTGAATTCCGTTTATGACGAACCCGCACTCGCGAAAGGTATCGACCTTCTCGCATCGATGTTCGACGATCAGTTTACTGAAGAACATGCCGACGCCACCACCTATTATGATGAGAAGGCAGGCGCAGTCCTAAGCCGTTCATGGCAGATTCCACGCACCAAAGAAGATCTCGCTGCGCGTCGCCGAATGATCGAATACACGTCGCTCAAGACCGCAGGTACCTTTGGGCGCCCACCGGATCTTGCACCATCGATTGTTGTTGGCCTTTATGCCTATCTGCCGACCTTCAAGAAAAAGAAATCGCTTATTGAAGGCATCGACCCGGACTTTGCAGAAAATATCGAACGCTACATGGAATATGGTCAGAACAACAATCTGACCGCCTCGGAAAGCCTTGCAGGGCCACAAGCTGATCGCTCGTCACCAAAGGCTTCGGAAGCTTCGCTGCTCAAAGCCCGCAAAGTTACCAAAGATGGTGTTTATATCTATGGTGCAAAAACTGTAGGTTCGATTGCCGCACAGGCAAACGATATTTTCTTCACCAATCTAGGCGGCATTCAGGAAACGCCAGCAGATGCCTGCATATGGGGTTCGGTTCCAATCGACACGCCCGGGATTAAAATGATCTCGCGTGAAATGGTCTCGCAGCCATTGTCCAACAAGTTCGACCATCCGGTTGCAAGCCTTGGCGAAGAAGCCGATCAGTTCATCGTGTTCGATAATGTCTTCGTGCCAAAAGAACGCCTGTTCAATCTCGGTGATCCAACGGCAATGAGCTATTACGGACCTGTCTGTGTGTTCGCTCACTGGCATGTCCTGACCCGTCTTGCGGTGAAGGCAGAGCTTTTTGTCGGCGCTGGTCAGATGGTTCTCGATTATCTTGGAACCGGCAAAATCCCTGCCGTCCAAATGATGCTCGGGCAGCTCGTTGAATATGCACAGACACTTCGTGCATTTGTGACCGCTGCAGAAGCACTGGCAGTACCGACAGAAGGCGATGTCATGCGTCCGGACGTTGGCATGCTGACCGCCGGTCGTCTTTATTCAATCGAAAATTACCCGAAGATCATCCATATCCTTCAGGAAATGTGTGGTCAGGGACTGGTGATGCGCTTTGGCAAAAAAGCGTTTGACAACCCGGAAGTTGGTCACTTCCTGCATGAGCTACTGCCCGGACACGGTGTTTCAGCCATGGTCAAGGAGCAGTTGATGAACTTCATCTGGGATATGACATCCGGTTCTCTTGCCGGCCGCGTTGCGCTGTTTGAAAATGTCAATGCAACGCCTGCACCTGCTCTTCGCGCAAGGCTCTATAACGAAGTCAAACGCGATGGTTATGTTGCTCAGGTGAAGAAAATCGCTGGCATCGAATAGGCCCCACATGCCCCGTCCGTGAAAATCGGGCGGGGCTTTTTCTTTCGGGAATATTGGAGATTGCGATGGATCACGCCACGCTTGTCGATCAGTTTTATGAAGCCTATGCGTCACGCGATGCGGAAGGTGCTGCATCCCTTTATCATGCGGATGGCTGGCATGAAGAAGTTGCGATGGGAAAGCGTCGCGAAGGACACACAGCACTTTCAGAAGGATTGACCGGTTTTTGGCGTATGCTGCCAGATGTTGCATGGGAACGCCGCGGTTACATTCGTTCAGGCAATCAGATTGCTGTTCCTTACCACATGACCGGAACCTTCACGCCACGCGGAGAAGACACCACACCGCGTAAGATCGCCCTTGATGGTCTGCATATTTTTGAAGTCAGCGACGGATTGCTGAGAGGCACAAAAGATATGTGGGATCTGGACCTCTTTAAAGCGCAGACGAGTTGAGACGATGAACGAGCTGGTAACAAAAGACGGCATCGCAATCGGCGAACTGATTTCAAAAGGTGACATCAGCGCAACCGAAGTACTTGAAGCGAGCATCGAACGAATAGAACGCCTTAATCAGAAACTGAATGCCGTTGTTCATGCGCATTTTGACCTTGCCCGACAACAAATCAAAAACGGACTGGCAAAAAGCCCGCTTTCTGGCGTACCGATGCTTCTCAAAAACACGGGCTTCGAGGCCGAAGGCATGCTCCTGTCGAGCGGTTCGGAGTTGCTGCGTAATGTGGTTAGCAAGCGCGATTCTACAATTACGGCTCGTTACAAAGCTGCCGGAATGGTCATTCTGGGTAAATCCAACACGCCCGAATTCGCGCTGAGTTTCACGAGCGAGCCAGAGGCTTTCGGTCCAACCCGAAATCCATGGGATTTAAACCGTACGGCTGGCGGATCATCTGGTGGTTCCACCGCGGCCGTTGCAAGTGGCATGGTGCCGCTTGCCAACAGTTCCGACGGTGCAGGATCGACACGACTTCCCGCAAGTCATTGCGGCTTATTCGGGTTCAAACCATCACGGCTTGTTAATCCCATTGGCCCGGTTGCCGCAGAAGCCATCGGTGGCATGTCCACGCCCCATGCCGTCACATGGTCCGTGCGCGACAATGCGGCGATGCTGGATATTTCTGGCGGCGGTGATCTGGGCGATCCATGGGCGTCGCCCCAAACGTCCGGCAGCTATCTCTCAGCGCTGGACATGACGCCACCGCGCCTAAAAGTAGCAATGATTATCAATGCGCCTGACGGCAGTCCAATTGCACCGGAAATGATCGAAAGCGTTCGCGAAACAGCAAAATTGCTGCAAGACCTTGGCCATAACGTAGAAGAAGTGGCAGATGCGCGCTATGATGCGGAGACTCTTAAAACCGCGTGGCGGATCGTTGTTGGCACCAATGTCGCGCTCGGCGTGACAGGTGGCGATGCCACATCAGCCAACATAGCCAAGCTAGAGCCAGTCAATCAGGAGTGGGTGCGTGAAGCACTGGCCATACCCGCTACGCGCTATCTTTGGGCGATTAATCAGCTTCATACCTCTTCACGCACACTGGCGAAATTCTTCAATCAGTACGACATCATGCTAACCCCTGCCGCGGCCGAACCAGCTCCCCTTCTGGGTAAGCTTGCAGGTAAAGGCCAAAACATTGATGCGTTTTACGATCAGTTCTGGTCCCACTCTCCCTTTACTGCTGTGTTCAACGCGTCCGGTTGTCCCGCAATGTCTGTTCCACTCGGCATGAGTCCATCAGGCCTGCCGATTGGCTCGCATATCGGAGCGGGTTTTGGAAAAGACGCATTGCTCTTTTCACTGGCAGCAGAGTTGGAGCGTGCAGCTCCGTGGACTAACCGCCGTCCAGCGATTTTTGGCTAAGGAAAGCACTATGAAAAATTCAGAAATCCTTGCCCTCAACGCACGCGAGATCGCTGCTGCCGTTAATGCCAGGGTACTTTCCGCCCGCGCGGTCACAGACGCCTGTCTCGAAGCAATCGCCGAGAAGGATGGCCCGATACAGGCCTGGGAATATCTCAATGCCGAACAGGCACGCGCTAACGCTGACCATATTGACAGCAATAACATTACTGGAGTTCTCGCCGGCGTTCCGATTGGCGTAAAAGATGTGATCGACACGATCGACATGCCCACCGGCTATGGCACACCAATCTATAAGGGTTTTCAACCGCCATGGGATGCGCCTGCGGTACAAATTGCGAAGAATTCCGGTGGCCTGATCCTGGGCAAGACAGTCAGCACCGAGCTTGCCATGGCAAGCCCAAACAAAACGCGCAACCCGCATAACCCGGCACACACGCCCGGCGGCTCGTCTTCCGGTTCGTGCGCCGCCGTCGCAGCAGGCATGATACCACTGGCATTCGGCACGCAAACATCAGGCTCAGTTATCCGCCCGGCAAGTTTTTGCGGCGTGACTGCATTCAAACCAACCTTCGGCGCGATCAATACCGTTGGCATAAAGGTCTTGTGCCACGGGCTTGATACGCTGGGCATCATTGCACGTAATATTGGCGATGCATCGCATTGTGCAGCCGCACTGAGCGGGCGATCTGAACTCGCCGACCTCACGCCACCAACTCGCCCCCGTATCGGCGTACTGCTCGGAACACGCCTCGACAAAGCTGAAGACTGCGCAATTGAGACGGTTAACCGGCTCGCGCGCATGGCTGAAGCAGCAGGCGCTCAGTTGACAATCATTCCGGCACCCAGCTGGTTTGACGGTATTTTCGATCTGCATGAAGCCGTTATGGGCTGGGAAGTCACACAGTCCCTTGCTTCCGAAATCAGCCACAACTGGAACGAGTTGACACCCGTTACACGTACAATGCTCGAGGATCAGGGGCGCATCGATGAAGCACGCTACCGCTCAGCAATGAACGAAATTCCGGGCATCCGCAATATGATGGACGCTATTCTATCTCGCTTTGATGCTGTGCTTACACTGGCCGCTCCCGGCGAAGCCCCTGAAGGCATGCCAACCGGCAATCCTATATTCAATCGCCTCTGGAGCGTTTTGCAGGTGCCGCTCATCTGTCTTCCGGCATCCAAAGGACCAAAAGACATGCCAATCGGCGTTCAGCTCGTCGGCGCACGCGGCGCAGATCACCGTCTCGCCTCGGCAGCACTTTTCCTGGAAAACACTATCGCTGCAAAAGGAGGCACATTATGAGCCATCCCCAGACTGATCCGTTAACTGATGATTTTCGCACGGCAATGCGGCAACTTGCAGCGACCGTTAACATCATTACCGCAGGAGAGGGCGAAACCCGGCGTGGGCTCACGGCCACAGCTGTTTGTTCAATGTCGATCACACCACCCTCCATGCTCGTCTGCGTCAATCGCTTTGGCGAAGCACACAAGGCGATCACAATGGCTGGCAATTTCTGCGTCAATATCCTTGCCGATGCGCAGCGGGAAATTGCCATGCGCTTTGCCGGCCAGATCGGCGAAATAGGCGAAGACAAATTCGCACCTTATAGCTGGACCCGTCTAGCAACAGGTGCACCTGCACTTGATTTGGCCATGGTCAATCTTGATTGCGAAATTTCATCTGTATCTGAGACAGAAAGTCATTCAATTTTCATCGGAAAGGTGAAAGCCATTCGTTTTGGCCCAGAGACTTCGCCGCTGCTTCACTACAATCGCAACTTCTTTACGCTGGCCAATCAGACAGCGCTGTAAACCATTCAACTAAGGGAACCAGCTGCAACCACAATAAAAAACAAGATGTAAGGTTTTCCCAAACCAAAGCACTTGTGGATGCAGCAATCAAACAAACGGGCAAATGCCCAACGGAGGTATCTAGCATGTCTATCAGTGACGCACAGTTCTTGAAGGGCTGGAGACAGGTGCTCGAAATGTGCAACCTGAAAGCTGGCGAGCAAGTTACAATCCTGACCAGCGACGATAGTAACAAACAGATTGCCTATATTGCCAAGCTCGCCGCTTCTGATCTTGGCGCTGTCGTCACCGAACTGAACCTTGCGCCCGTGAACAGCGAAAAAGCTATATCGCCCGATAAATCCGGTTATATCGGCAAGACCCCGTTGGATGGCAACATCGCAGCCCTTGCCTGTCTCAAGGCCTCTGATCTTGTCATCGACACTTTGCAACTGTTGTTCTCTAAGGAACAGGAGCAAGTGCTGAAGACCGGCACGCGCATGTTGCTCGCAGTCGAACCGCCTGCAATCATGATGCGTCAGATTCCCCGCCCGGAAGACAAGCTGCGCGTTCTTGCTGCCGCCAAGAAAATTGGTGCGGCCAAAGAAATGCATGTCACATCAAACGCTGGCACGGATTTCCGTTGCCGTCTTGGTCAATATCCGGTGCTGACACAATATGGCCTTGCCGACGAGCCGGGCCGTTGGGATCATTGGCCCAGCTGCTTCTCCGCACGTTGGCCGGATGAAGGCAGTGCCGAAGGCACAATCGTTATCGACGAAGGCGACATTCTGCTACCATTCAAAAAATATGCGCGTGCTCCGATCACTGTCACCATTGAAAAAGGCTTCATTGTTGACATAAAGGGGGGCTATGATGCTGAATTCATGCGCAAATTCATGGAAAGCTTCGATGATCCGCGTGCTTACGCCATGGCTCATGTCGGCTGGGGACTTGAGAACCGCGCGAACTGGACTGTACTGGGTCTTTATAACCCCGAAGCACAGCTTGGTATGGACGCACGCTCTTTTGCCGGCAACTTCCTCTGGTCATCGGGACCAAACACGGAAGCAGGGGGAGATCGGGATACGCCGTGCCATCTCGACATTCCGCTGCGCAATTGCTCCGTTTCGCTCGATGGTGAAGTGATGACGCTGGAAGGCGCTGTTATCCCTGAAGATCAGAAGTAAGACCATGGCACAATATGATGTGGCAATTATCGGCGCAGGCTCTGCTGGCGCCCTGATTGCAGCGCGTTTAAGCGAAGATCCAGCACGCAATGTTCTGTTGGTGGAAGCAGGTGGAACACCGTCAGACCCGGATATTTTAAGGCCCTGTATGTGGCCAGCGATCCAGCATCGCAACTATGATTGGGACTACAAGACAACACCGCAGAAATATGCCGCAGGCAGAAGCTTCGCATGGGCGCGTGGGAAAGGCCTCGGCGGCTCAAGCCTGCTTCACGCCATGGGCTATATGCGCGGGCATCCAGCAGATTTTGAAGTTTGGGCAGAAGCGACAGGCGATCCGCGCTGGAGCTGGGAAGGTCTTCTGCCATCTTTCATGGCGAATGAAGATCATGTCTACGGCGGTGATGGTATCCACGGCAAAGGTGGTCCAATGCCCGTTTGGATTCCTGATGAAGAAGTAAGCCCCCTCACACGCGCATTCATGTCAGCAGGCAATGCACTCGGCCTGCCGCGCATTCCAGGTCATAATACTGGCCAAATGATTGGGGTCACACCCAATTCTCTCATGATCCGTGATGGCCGCCGTATAACAGTTGCAGAAGCATGGCTCACACCTGAAGCCTGCGCACGGTCAAACCTCACAATCAAAACTGGCACGCTGACACATTATCTCAAGCTGGAAAAATCAAAGGTTGCGGCACTTGAACTTTCCGGACCAGATGGCTTGGAAACAATAACAGCAACTCAAATCATTTTGTCAGCCGGTTCGCTTGAAAGTCCGGCACTTCTGATGCGCTCTGGCATCGGGCGCGAAGAAGTACTGCATGAAGCCGGTGTGACGTGCCGCATCAAGGCACCGGAACTAGGGCTTAATCTTATGGACCACCTACTTGGCGCAGGAAATCTTTATTCAACGAGTAAGACACTACCTCCATCACGCCTGCAACACTCGGAAAGCATGGCTTATATGCGCGCAGGAGATTTTTCGGCTGATGGTCAGCCGGAAATTGTTGTCGGATGTGGTGTGGCTCCGATCGTTTCAGAAAGCTTTACTGCGCCCGCACCGGGAAGCGCTTATTCGCTCCTTTTCGGAGTTACACATCCCACAAGTCGCGGGGAAATACGCATAACCGGAGATAGCCCGGACAGTCCTCTGATAATTGATCCCCGATATCTGCAAACAGAAAACGACCGGAAGCTCTTTCGTATAGCATTAAACGCAGCTCGTGAAATCGGACGTCACACAGAACTGGCTGAATGGCGTAGCCACGAAATTTTACCCACTCCTCTGGGAACAGCCGAAAACACTGATGCTTTTATCGCCAAGGCTGTGATCACACATCACCACCCCTCCGGCACATGTCGTATGGGCAAAGATGACGCCTCGGTTGTAGATCCTGATCTGCGCCTGCGCGGAGTGGAAAACCTTTATGTTGTTGATGGATCGGTACTACCCGGCCTCACAGCGGGCCCGATCCATGCTGCTGTGCAGGCCATAGCGGAAAACTTTGCAGCGCGGTTCAATTGATGCTGCATAATTAATTCCTCAATAAGCCATTTAAACATTTCAGGCACTCAAAGCATAACAGCAGTGGAACGTTATCAAATAAGGGAGATTCTTGTTGGAAGTCCGGCCAGGAAGCGCGAAACCGCCAATCAGTGGCTATCGAGCTTCCGCGAAATTCGATGGAGTTGATTGCCGTCGCTCAATTTCAGGCAATGCGCCTATCTGATCTAACGTTGTTCCAAGGAAAACTTCTCAGCGCGCATCCGCATTGCCTGCTCAAGTGCGATTGAGTGTCGGGCAATCTTGTCGAAACAGACAGACGTTGCCTCATTAATGGCGCGCAGTTCTCCGTCGAGCGAACCCGTCATTATCTGACGAAAAGTGATCGATGAACGCCCAACTTTCAACACCTGAGACCGGATCGTCAGTAAATCCCCGGCTGGCACTTCCTTTTTGTATTCCATTGTCGAGCGCACGTCCGCCCAACCGAAACTCTCATCCGGGATTTTTCCGGCAATATGGCCCAAAAGCTGAAAGCTCGCATCGTCGAACATCCCGGCGTAATGCCGGACATTCATATGCCCCACGACGTCGCACATCCACGGATGCGCGACGCCTACAAAAGTCACAAGACCGCTCATCGCGCCACCGACTGATAACCGCCCAGAAAAGCGGTGAGATTATCACTCAGCGCATCACAAAGATAACCGCCTTCCTGCACGATGACAGTTGGCAGGCGAAGCTTTGCGATTGCTTCGGCAATGCGTCCAAAGCCACCCGTGGTGACCGACAACCCGCCGAACGGATCACCCTCGAACGGGTCAAGACCAAGCGCTACAACCAGCGCATCCGGCGCAAAAGCTTCGATGCGACGGAAAGCGGTATCGAGTGACGCCAAAAACTCGGCATCGCCGGATTTGCGCGGCAGCGGCAAATTGAGGTTATAGCCAAGTCCCGCACCTTCACCGCGTTCATCGGCATGCCCCCAGAAGAACGGATAGAAACGCACCGGATCAGCGTGAATGGAGACGGTCAAAACATCGGGGCGCGCATAGAAAATGCCTTGCGTCCCGTTGCCATGATGAAGATCGACATCAAGGATTGCAACGCGCTCGGCCTTCGAGCGTAGACGCTGCGCGGCAACCGCCGAATTGTTGATGAAGCAAAAGCCGCCAGCAACATCGGTAAAAGCGTGATGCCCCGGCGGACGACACAGCGCATAGGCCGCAATCTCGCCTGACAGCACCGCGTCGGCGGCGTCAACCGCGCTCCAGGCACTCCAGCGGACGCTTTCCCATGTGTGTTCAGCTATCGGACAAGCCGTATCCGCCATGTGATAACCAACCTGCCCGACGGCGGAGGCAGGATAGCGGCCATCACGTGCTAACGGATGAATGTTCGGGATGACCTCTTGCGAAGCCTCGTCAATGCGCCGCCAACGCGCATAGATATGCTGAAGAAACTCCAGATATTCCGGCGTATGCACAGCAGCAATTGGGCCGATGCCATGGCTTTTCGGACGGATAATCTCACACCCTGCGGCCTTTGCTCCAGCAAGCAGGCGCTCGACGCGTTCGGGCTGTTCGGGGTTCGGCTGCGGCGCACCGCTTGAAAGAAAAGCTTTCGGGTCGTGACGCTTTTGCTCAACAGCGTAAAAGGCTTTCATGACTGCTCCCTAGTTACATTGATATCCGCCAGACGGGAAAAATCCTCGCCATAAGCGCCGTGATCGAGGTCGGCTTCGATCCAGCCAATACCCAACCGTTGATAAAAACGCTGCGCAGCCACATTGTCCCGATCCACAGCCAGCCGCAAATAGACACCGCCGCGTACTGTCGACCAGGAAGCAACGTGGCGCAGCAGAAACGCACCAATAGCCCGACCGCGGAACGCTTCATCAACGTAGAGGTCCTGCACAAAGACACCCGGCTTCCCAAGCCATGTCGAGAAGATTGGGAAGAACAGTGCCAGCCCTGCAAATACCTTATCCACCTCAGCGATCAGGCAGGTAAACGCAGCATGAGGACCAAAGCCGTGGCGGTGAAAATCTTCTACCGTGCTGGAGACTTTGTCAGCAGCGCCAAGCTCTAACCCCAGCGCACGGATCGCCTTGTGAATCTGTTCGGCATCGCCGGGCTCGGCAAGCCGGATCACAACGTCTTTTTTTCGATCCAACACAATCTTTGGCATCAGAACGCCACCCTGTCTCCACCTTTCAGGCCCAGATAGTCGCGTGCCTCATCGGGCGTGGCAATTTCCAGCGACAAGCCATCAAGAATGCTACGGATACGCCGCACCTGATCGGCATTGTTTTTGGCCAGCTTTCCACGTCCGTCATAGAGGCTGTCTTCCAGACCGACACGCACATTGCCGCCCATGGCGGCGGCCATTGTGATCATCGGAATCTGGTGTCGCCCTGCCGCCAGAACCGAGAAGGAATAGTCGTCGCCGAACAGCTTGTCTGCAATACGCTTCATATGCATGAGGTTGTCCGGGTCTGCGCCAATCCCGCCCAGAATACCGAAGACAAACTGGATGAAAAGATGACCAGTCACCAGCCCACGATCACGGAAATGGGCCAGTGAGTAGAGATGACCGACATCATAACATTCGAATTCGAAACGCGTGCCGCAGCCCTGTCCGAGGCGTGTCAGAATACCTTCCATATCGGCAAAAGTGTTCTTGAAGATTGAATGACGGGTCGCCTCCAACAGTTCCGGTTCCCACGCATGCTTCCACTCGCGCGGTTTGTCGAGAGCTGGAAACAGCGCGAAATTCATCGAGCCCATATTGAGCGAGCACATTTCCGGTTGCGCCTTAAGCGGCGCCGCCAGCCGGTCATCCAGCGTCATCAACGATGAGCCTCCGGTGGAAATATTCACCACCGCCGCCGTCGATTGTTTGATGCGCGGCAGGAACTGCATGAACAGGTCTGGATTGGCGGACGGCCTGCCGTCAAGCGGATCGCGGGCGTGCAGATGCAGAATGGACGCGCCAGCTTCCGCCGCAGCGATCGCCTCGCTGGCGATTTCTTCCGGCGTAACCGGCAGATGCGGCGACATGGTCGGCGTATGCACGGAACCCGTCACGGCGCAGGTGATAATCACCTTGCGCTGTGTTTTCTTCTTATCGGTCATGTTCCGGTTTCCTTATGCGTTGACGGGCAGATTCAATTCACGCGCCAGAACTTCCAGCGTGTCGCCGAGGATAGCGGTGATCTCGCCAACCTGTTCCTGGCTCACAATCATGGGCGGACAGACGAGGAAGTGATCCCCTTCGACACCGCCACGCGTGCGGCGCGAATAGATGATCAGTCCGCGTTCATAGGCGAGATCAACCATGCGCTGATGTGCATTCAGTTCCTTCGGCAATGGCTTCATGGTTTCGGGGTCGGACACAAATTCGGCTGCCAGCAACAACCCCTTGCCGCGCACATCGCCAATGAAAGGAAACCGTTTTGCCAGTCCTTCCAATTCGCCCTTCAGCTCGTCCCCCATGCGGGCGGCATTACCGACAAGATCGAGGCGTTCAATCTCCTGCAGCACCGCCTTGCCTGCCGCGCAAGCCAGCGGATTGCCAGCATAGGTGAAGCCATGCAGAAAGCCGCCAGCATCCAGAACCGGCTGCACAATGCGGCCCGGTGCCGCCATTGCGCCGAGCGGGCAATAGCCGGAGGCGAAACCCTTTGAAAGCGCGATGAGATCGGGCTTGCAGTTCCAGTGGTCACCGCCCAGAAACTTGCCGGTACGCCCCGCACCGCTCATCACCTCGTCATGGATCAGCAAGATGCCATAACGGTCGCAGATTTCGCGAATGCGTGGATAGTAACTGTCGGGTGCGACCAGCGCGCCGGTGGAAGCTCCACCGATTGGCTCCATGATGAAGGCGAGTACGCTTTCGGGACCTTCTTCCTGAATTTTCTCCTCCAGCATATCGGCATATTTCTGCCCGCGCTGTTCCATCGTGAGATTATCACGGTCGAGATAGGCAGTCGGCGCCGGGACTTTCGGCATTTCGCGCATGATGGGCGCAAAAGGCTCGCTCAAGGCCGCATAACCGGTGACAGCCAGTGCTCCAAGCGTGCCGCCATGGTACGATGGAAAGCGCGAAATTACTTTCCAGCGTGTGCCCTGCCCGGTCGCAACCGCCCATTGGCGGGCAAGCTTGATACAGGATTCCACCGCTTCCGAACCGCCGGACACAAAGAAAATCTTGTCCAGCCCCTCCGGCATACGCTCGGCAGCCATGCGCGCGAGATCTTCCGCAGGTTCGTTTTCGAAATGCAGACGATAAGCGAAGGTAACGCGATCCATCTGCTCTTTCATGGCATCGAGCACATTGCGATTGCCGTGGCCGATATTGACCACCATCGCGCCACTCGACCCGTCGATGACGCGACGCCCGTCCTGATCCCAGATGTAGATGCCTTCGGCACGATCCACCAGCGGCCTGCGCAGGCGCGATTGATAGAAAAGATGCGATGCCGGGCGTTCGTTGTGTGTTTTTGTGTTGAGCATGATGTTACTCTGTCAGCGCTTGAGATATTGGTTGAGAACATTGGCGGTCACACGTTCGACCATAGGGTCGCCGCGTTTGAGAGCCGCGACCCACTCACAGCTGCCGGCGTGGAAAACCTCGCCCTTGCCGCGTGGGAAATTGACGATCATGCCGCAGCCGCGTTTGATGCGGTCGACGGCTGCATCTTCATTGTTGCCGATCAGCGTGTCGGCCACGAACTTGGCATCAGCATCGGAGAGGAACTGGTCGTCGGCAGGAATATCCGCGCTCTCTTCCTTGAGAGAAGACATACCGAGCGCCAGAATCTGCAATCCATCGGGCGCGCCGCTGCCCTCCTCTGGTTCAGGCAGGCCACCCCGGATCACATAATCGAGCCCATCGACTTCGTAGCCGAAAGCATGGCCGTCAGCGCCTAAGAGATCGCCGTAATAGATTCCGGTTCCGGCAAAGGCCCAATGTTCCGGGCGATAAACAGGAAAGCCGCGCACGCCACGCGGGGCGCAACCGCCCCAGCCAACATAAAGGCCACGCAGCGCATTGAGGCCGAATGTCTCCGCTGCTGGCCGCCCGGTTTCCGCCGCTTCCCAGCAACCACTTGTGCGACGTGGATCTGCGGAGCGATAGATCGGGTCTTCGGCGTGGGCGCGATATTTGTAGCATGTCTGGCGCTTACCATTGTCTTCAAGCCGTGTCTGCCACATGAAATTGCCTGCAAAACGCGCTGCGCGACCGCCACCATCCACATAATGATCGACAGCATCGCGCATCTCCCACGTCCAGTATTCGTCGTGGCCGACAAAAACCACGCAATCATAACCATCGAGGATTTCCGGCGAGAAATGCAATTCGTGCTGACTGGCGAGATCAACCGCATAGCCTTGCTGCTCGGCCCAGCGGAAGAACAGGCTGTCATAGCTTGCCCAGCCGGAGGACGCATATTTCTTGGAATAGCCATTCGCAAAGGCCCATTCCATATGCGGATAGCGCGGGGGAGCAGCAGGCGGCGTCACAAATTCCAGCGGTACGCGAGGTGCATCGGGCGGCAGCAGCGCAAAGCCACGGCAGAACGGACGCTCGATGCTCACCGTTGTGGCATATTGATCGCCATTCGGTCCGGTAATGCCCTGATAGTGATTGGAACCGCCCCAGGTATTATAGGCCGTCCATGTGCCTGTCGCTGCAACCTGCAGGATACGGCCGGGTTTGCGCCCCGCAGCAGGCCGCAAGATGAACAGGTGGTGGCAATGGATCGGCTCGCCGTCACTGCCTTGCGCCTTCAGCGTGATGCGATAGGCACCCGATGGCCAGTTCTCATCCGTCTTGAACGAAAATGTCGTCTCCCAGCCGCATCCGATGACGGAGCACTGTGCTGGCGTTTCCTGCCACTTGCAATCAATCCCGCGCCTGGAAAAAACCAGCGTCTCAACTGCCCCATCCCGCACGATTTCGATGTCGAAACGTGACACGGTCGCGCTCACCTGTAGATGAACAGTCGCACCCGACAGATAGGAATAGGCGTCTGTGTAGCACCAGATTTCACCGCGCGGCCCATCCATGCCGGGATTTTCGTAATAATGACCCAGGACTGCTTCGCGACGCTGTGCCGGGGTCAGTCCGAAATCGGGAAATGCGCTGACGCTTCTCTCGCTCATTTTGAAACCTCACGCCGCCAGATATTTCTTGAGGAAGGAGCGTGTGCGCTCCTGCACCGGATGGCTCAGAATCTGCTCCGGCGGCCCCTCTTCCACCACCACGCCGCCATCCATAAACAGGATCCGGTCGGCCACCTCGCCCGCAAAACGCATCTCGTGCGTGACAATCAGCATCGTCATGTGTTCGGCAGCAAGCTGCTTCATGACGGCATTGACCTCATCTACCAGTTCGGGATCGAGCGCTGAAGTTGCCTCATCAAACAACATGACTTTCGGTTGCATGGCGAGCGCACGCGCTATGGCCACGCGCTGCTTCTGACCGCCCGACAGGCGCGAGGGATAGACATCGATCTTGTCAGCGAGCCCGACCTTTTTCAAAAGTTCCAGCGCCAGCGTGCGTGCGGCGTCCTTCGTCATGCCCTTGAGCTTGATGGGACCGAGCGTGATGTTTTCCAGCACTGTCAGATGCGGAAATAGATTAAAGTGCTGAAACACCATGCCCATCTGCTGGCGCACGGCATTGATGTGTTTTTCGAACGCCTGCCCGGTGAGCGGTTGGTTGACCTGTATGCCGTCAAGCCAGACTTCGCCGCCATTGAGCGTTTCCAGATGATTGATTGAGCGCAGAAGCGTGCTCTTGCCGGAACCGCTGGGACCGATGATCGCCACGATCTGGCCGCGCGCCACCGAAAGGTCGATCCCTTTCAGCACTTCCAGCGCGCCATAGGCTTTACGGGCACCCTTCACTTCGACCATCGGTTTTGCGATTTTGGGGCTGCTCATCGCGTGACCTCCACTTTTCTTTCAATGCGCCGCAAGCTGGCTTCCAGAACCAGATTGATCACGTAGTAGATGGCGGCGATGGTGATATAGAATTCGAACGGACTGAAGGTCTCGCTGATAGCAAGCTGCGCACTGTGCACCAGCTCCGCAATGCCGATGATTGAAACCAGCGACGTATCCTTCAGAAGAACGATCATGTTGTTGCCAATCGGCGGGATCGTGTTGCGGATCGCCTGCGGGATGACAATGTAGCGCAAGGCCTGAGCACGACTGAAACCGATGGAACGCGCACCTTCCATCTGACCCGGATCAACCGTTACAATACCTGCACGGATGATGTCGGCATTATAAACCGCAAAATGCAGGCTGAGACCAATGATGCCAGCGCCGAGCGCGGGAATATCAATGCCGATCTGAACCAGCCCGAAATAGATCAGAAACAGCTGCAGCAGAAGCGGTGTACCCATGAAGAGCCACATGAAGAACCGCACAGGCCATGCGAGAATCGTAGGTGCGTAAAGCACCACCAGCGCAAAGACGATACCGAGCACGAAGCTGAGGAAAGAAGACGCAACAGTCAGAACCAGCGTCCACCACAGTCCGGTCAAAAGCAGATCCGTATAGGGCGTGACGATGCTGAAATCGAGGGCTTGCATCCAGTCCTCCCTCACTGCGCCGCGAAGCGCTTGTCGAGAAGATCGACTCCGCGCGCCACGATATAGATGATGATCATGTAGAGAACGGCGGCAATGCCGAATATCTCGAACGGTTTGTAGGTCGAACCGATGAAACGCTGCGCCGTATAGGTCAGTTCAACCACCGAAATGGTGGAGACCAGCGCCGAGCCCTTCAAGAGCGCAATCGTATTGACGCCGAGGGGGCGGATCATGAGCCGGGCGGCCTGAGGCAGTACAACAAACCGCATGGTCTGCCCGCGCCCGAAACCGATAGAACGGGCCGCTTCGCTCTGGCCGCGATCCACACTTTGAATTGCGCCTCGGATCGATTCCGACATATAGGCGCCAATATTCAGTCCCAGCCCGATAACGCCAGCGGCGAACGGTTCCAGATTGATGCCGATCTGCGGACCGCCAAAATAGAGAATAAAGAGCTGTACAAGGCACGGCGTGCCACGAAAGACGCTCACATAAGCTGCCGCAAGCCATCGCAGGATGGCCGAACGAGACATACGCCCGTTAACCAGGACCGCTGCAACGGCCAGGCCCAGCACCAGGGCCAGAGCGGAAATTTGAACAGTCACCCATGCCGCCTCCAGAAAAAACGGGAGGACGCGCTCCATCAACGCAAAATCCATCGGAAAACTCCGGTCAATAGGCTTTCAACCGGCCCGGACATATACCGGGCCGGAATGGCGTATCAGCGAATATCGCTGCCGACCCATTGCATCGCGATCTTCTCATAGGTGCCGTCAGCCATGATCTCATCGAGAGCTTTCTGCATTGCAGCCTTCAGCTCCGGATTATTCTTGCGGATGGCGATGCCGATGGCGACGCTGCCACCTTCGATTTCGGGCGTATCGAGCCTGCGAACCTTTTGACCGGTTTCCTTAATCGCCACCATGACCGGAATATTGTCGACGACGATCGCGTCAACACGACCAGCATTCAGTTCGAGCATGAGTTCCGGCAAACCTTTATAGGTTCGAATGGTCCATCCGCCTTGTTCTCGTGCCCATTTTTCGTGGGTTTCACCAAGCGTGACGCCCAGCGTCTTGCCCTTGAGATCATCAAGCTTTTGAACGACAGAGTCTTCCTTCACGAAAACCGCGCGGCCCGCGTGATAGTAGGGCCCCACGAAATCGACGGCCTTCTCGCGTTCCGGCGTAATTGTCATGGAGCCGACAACCGTGTCGAACTTGCCAGCCCGAAGACCGGCGACGATACCATCCCATGCCGTGGTGATAAGCTGCGGCTTGAGCTGCATGCGCTCGGCAATCGCCGTGCCGATCGAAGCATCGAAACCAACAACTTCGTTCTTCTCATTGACGAAGTTGAACGGCGGATACTGGCCGCTCATGGCGATCTTCAACTCGCCCGACGCCTTGATTTTTTCCAGATCATCCGCCTGTGCAGGCGCAACCGCAAAGACTGCAGTGGCGGCAATTGCGGCAGCGGCAATGAAACCCGTGATTTTGTTAAACATGCTGTTCCCGACTTCCTTTTGTTTCTTTTCTTGAAGTTTTTTGGTGCCTCTCAATTTTCATGATTGCTTTTATGGATGCATTTCGCAAATAGATAATGGAAATAGATTGCATAGATTTCATGAATGGATGATACCATGTCGCTGCACCGCCCTGAACGCCTTGTCTGGGATCTGGACTGGAACCTTCTGCGGAGTTTCGTGGTGATCGCCGAGGTGAAAAGCATCACCCGCGCCGCAGAACGCCTCAACCTCAAACAACCGAGTGTGAGCAATGCGCTACGACGGTTGGAGGACCGTATCGGTCAGCGACTGGTGGAACGCGACGCTACACATTTTGAACTGACGGAAGTCGGCAAATTGCTTTACGAACAGAGCATTGAGGTGTTCGGCGCAATTTCGCAGCTGCCGCAATTGGTGCGCGGTGTCGGTGACAATGTGACCGGCCATGTCACCATATCGGTCGCCAGCCACATCGTATCGCCGATTTTCGATCAGGCGCTTGCGCTGTTTCACGAACAGCATCCCAACGCGACACTAACGATCAACGTGTCCGCCAGCACAGAAGTCGCCCGGCTGGTGCGGGAAAAGCGCGCTTCTTTTGGCCTCGGCCTGGTGAGCAATCGCGATCCAGCCCTCGAATACACCATGGTTTATCGTGAGTTCTTCGGATTTTTCTGCGGCCCTCAGCACCGGATGTTCGGCCAGTCCGGGCTGACGCTTGCCGATCTGAAGGGAGAGCCATCAGTTTCGTTCCAAACCGATCATATTGCAGACGCGCTGCGCCCTGTGGCCTTGCTGCGTAGCGATGCGCGCCTCTCTCCAGATGTAATCGGCACTTCATCGAGCCTTGAAGAAGTTCGCCGAATGATCATCACCGGGTTTGGCATCGGCCCGCTTCCAGTGCATGTGGCGCGACGCGAAATCGATGACGGCCTCCTTTGGCGTCTGCCGCCTTACGACAACCCACCTGCCATTGATGTTTTCTTGATCTACAACCCAGAAGCCAATCTCAATAAGGCAGAAAAGGCCATGCTGGCAGGGATGAAATCTCTCATTGCATCGACGCCCCTTGAAGAGCGCATATACCACGATTAAAGCCGCCCCAAAGCCCCGATCTTCATGGCTGCGCAAGCAGCGTTTCATGATAGGCCCAGAACTCGTCTATGAACCGTTAAGCCAGACTGTAAGCAGGGCCATTACTGCGGTGAATACGTCAATCAGCATGCAAAAGTTTCCAGTTGGCTGTTTTGAAGATCGATTGCTGAGTTGGCTTGAACCGGAGAAACGTAAACCTACTCGTCAGCGGCGCACAGCGCAGCGTTTATATAAGAGGTTGCAATAAGAAGGGTATGATGGCGCTTGCGACAATGTAGGGGGAGAGAGTATTTTAACCACGATGGATGCACAAGCTACCGAAGGTGGGGATAAAAGAGTTCATTCTTCATTCGTTGGGATGGCCGGTTATCTTGCGAGTGCACTACTGGGACAATAAACACAACTGCCTCGCGTTACCAATTCTCGCTCTAACGTCGGGTCGGCGACTGTGTGGATTGTGATCGCAATGGAACTTACGGCGTGAATAGCAATTAATCGTCGTTGCGATGGCCGTATCGTGCCTGCTTTCTTACATCCTCTAATGTTTGAGATTGGGTTTAAAGCGTCTTGAGTCGTCAAAGTCGATGTCACAGTCTATCATCGTCTAAGAGATAAACCGGGTGAACCGCGTGCAGATCTTGACTGTTTAGAGCTTGCGTTTTGGTTGCACAGGGCCCTTAAACGACAAAACCCGCCGCTGATGCGACGGGT
>NZ_JAYEXN010000032.1:0-33946 GCF_044435015.1 Ochrobactrum sp. S1502_03 | reverse complement strand
ACTCTGGTCGGGCTACGCCCTTCCGACGTTCCCCGATTGCGGCATAAACTGGCCTGATTTTACACCGCCATTTGGCCTGTTTTTATTCCGCCGTTGACACTTTCGACTTTATTTCAAAAAAATCCCGGCCAAAAGGCCGGGATTTTTCTCGATATACCGAAACAAATTACTGCGCCGGAGCAGGGGTTGCGGGCGTGGCAGGTGCCGTCGCATCTGGCGCTGCCGGTGCAGGCGTTGTTGCTGGTGCGTTCATTTCAGCGGCTGCATTTGGATCTGCAACACCGTCCTTGAAGAGCACGCCACGATCAAAGGTCGGCGCCTCCGTCAACTGTTCCTTGCTTGCCTTGATGACCAGCCATTTTTTACCATCGCTTCGGGTTGCCAGCTGCAACTGATCCGGGCTGACCGCAACGTCCTTTTCACCCACGCCGAGAAAACCGCCAACACCAATCACAGCAGCCTGAATTTCGCCCTCAGGGCTTACAATCAGATCGTTGAGATTGCCAACAGACGCCGCATCGGCTGCGTCACTTTCATAAACTGTCTGTCCGATAAAGCTCGAAACAAGAAGCTGTCCATCCTTGGCTTCGACAAAGCCAATCTTTTCAGATTCCGCAGCAGGCGGACTACCGAACATGTTCTGAGAAGAAACCGGAAGCTCCGAGGCCGCAGGGGCTGCTCCCATCGGTGCTGGGTCTGCTGTCTGGGCGAAGGCTGCCCCTCCGATAAACAGCGCACACGTCGTTGTCAGAAGTGTTGTTCTAAGCATAACCATCTCCTTTATACGTTCGGTTTCACTAAACAAACGTAGAGAATGGCGAGGGGTTCCAATTTTTTTCAAAATTTTCATACAAAAAGGGTGAGTAAGAATAGAAAAAATGAAAGATAAAAAATAAAACAGGCCGGTATTAACCGGCCTGCCATTAATACTTTATATTACTCTATCTTAACTGCAGCCACTTGTAGAGCCGCATGTATCACACTTCAAACAAGTTCCATTACGGACCATGGTGAAGTTCTGGCATTCTGTGCAACTATCGCCGGTGTAACCCTGCATCATCGACTTGATACGACGATCCGCTTCAAGCTTTTTGGCAGCATTTGTTGTTTCTGCGCGAGCTGACGCTGCATCGGCAGCCGCCTTATCAGAGAACAATTCCGTTGCAGCCATATTTTCCTGTTCAGCGGCGGGTGTCGGCTGTTCTTCAAACTCACGCTTGAAGGCCGTGGCACCATCCGTCACAAGACCAACCGTCGCCGAGCGAGCCGAAGAAGACTTGAGCGTCGTTACATTCGACACCTGTTGTGGTGTTGAAGCAGCCGAGCCCTTCGATTCTGTACCGGGCAGGGTGGTCGAGACAAGCGTTGGCTTGTAGCCGCGCGTCCAGCCGGTCGACACAAGATTGGTCTTGCCTTCCTGAATACCCTTACCAAGTGCGGTATTGGAGAAGTCGCTCGTATCAACATGGGCGAGATCGTTGCGTCCGAGATAGGAAACTGCCAGCTCGCGGAACACATAATCAATGATCGACGTTGCGGTTTTAATCGCATCGTTACCAATCACCATGCCAGCAGGTTCGAACTTGGTGAAGGTGAATGCCTCAACATATTCTTCAAGCGGCACACCATATTGCAGGCCCAGCGACACAGCGATTGCGAAATTGTTCATCATCGCACGGAAAGCAGCGCCTTCCTTATGCATATCGATAAAGATTTCGCCAAGACGACCATTACCAAATTCACCTGTGCGCAGATAAACTTTGTGACCGCCAACAACAGCCTTCTGTGTGTACCCCTGACGACGGTTCGGCAGCTTTTCCCGCTCATGAACAATCTTTTCGATGACCTTTTCGACAACACGCTCGGTGACGTGAACGGCACGCGCAGCAGCTGGCGCTTCGATCAGTGCATCAACCGCATCATCTTCATCTTCATCATCTGCAATCAGCGACGCATTAAGCGGCTGCGAAAGCTTGGAGCCATCGCGATAAAGTGCATTCGCCTTGAGTGCCAGCTTCCATGAAAGCATGTAAGCGCTCTTGCAGTCTTCAACCGTTGCTTCATTCGGCATGTTGATCGTCTTGGAAATCGCGCCCGAAATGAACGGCTGCGCCGCAGCCATCATCCAGATATGGCTTTCAACCGAGAGATAACGCTTGCCGATCTTGCCACAGGCATTGGCGCAATCGAAAACCGGATAGTGCTCTTCTTTGAGGAACGGTGCACCTTCCAGCGTCATCGCACCGCAAACATGAACATTTGCTGCTTCAATATCCTTGCGGGCAAAGCCAAGCGCTGGCAGCATTTCAAACGAGAAGTCGTTGAGCTGCTCATCGGTCAGCTTCAGGATGTCCTTGCAGAAATCTTCGCCCAGCGTCCACTTGTTGAAAGCGAATTTGATGTCAAACGCACTCTTGAGAGCGGCATTCAGTGCTTCAATCTTCTCGTCCGTAAAGCCCTTGGCCCTCAGTGTTGAAGGATTGACACCCGGTGCCTGATTAAGATTGCCGTGACCGACAGCATAAGCCTCGATTTCAGCAATCTGGCTTTCCGAATAACCAAGCGTGCGCAGTGCTTCAGGAACAGCGCGGTTGATGATCTTGAAATAACCACCGCCGGCAAGCTTCTTGAACTTCACCAGCGCGAAGTCAGGCTCGATACCGGTCGTGTCACAATCCATGACAAGGCCAATCGTGCCGGTCGGCGCGATAACCGTTGCCTGCGCATTGCGATAACCGTGCTTTTCGCCCAGTTCCAGCGCCTTGTCCCAGGCAGCACGTGCATGCGCGATCATGTCTTGATCAGGGCAATTTTCGGCAATCAGACCAACCGGGTTAACGGCCAAACCTTCATAACCGTCATTTTCACCATAAGCAGCACGCCGATGATTGCGAATAACGCGCAGCATGCTTTCAGCATTCGGCTCATAGCTTGGGAAAGCACCCAGCTCCTTCGCCATTTCAGCAGATGTGGCATAGGCAACGCCGGTCATGATTGCGGTCAGTGCACCGCAGATCGCACGACCTTCGTCTGAGTCATAAGGAATGCCGGATGTCATCAGCAGGCCGCCAATGTTGGCATAGCCAAGGCCGAGTGTACGGTATTCATAAGACAGACGGGCGATTTCCTTGGAAGGGAACTGCGCCATCATCACCGAGATTTCGAGAACCATCGTCCAAAGGCGCGCAGTGTGCTCATAAGCACTAATATCGAACGAGCCATCCTTATTGCGATAGGTCAGCAGATTGATCGACGCCAGATTACAAGCCGTGTCATCAAGGAACATATATTCCGAGCACGGATTGGACGCACGGATTGGGCCAGCCGCAGGGCAGGTGTGCCAATCATTCATTGTGGTGTTGAAATGCAGACCCGGATCAGCTGAGGCCCAGGCTGCATAACCGATCTTTTCCCAAAGATCGCGCGCCTTGAGCGTCTTCATAACGCGACCATCGCGGCGCGCAGTCAGGTTCCAATCGCTGTCGTTTTCAACAGCGCGCAGGAATTCATCCTTGAGCGAAACCGAATTGTTTGAATTCTGTCCCGAAACAGTCAGATAGGCTTCAGAATCCCAGTCCGTGTCATAGGTCTTGAACTCAATGTCCGTGTAGCCCTGACGTGCAAACTGAATAACACGCTTCACGTAGTTTTCAGGAACCTGATTCTTTTTTGCAGCCTTGATTTCGCGCTTGAGAACCGGATTTTTGGATGGATCGAAGCAATCGTCATTGTCTGCTTCGCAATTAACGCAAGCCTTCATAATGGCAGTCAGATGCTGCTTGACGATCTTGGAGCCCGTGACAAGAGCCGCAACTTTCTGCTCTTCTTTCACCTTCCAGTCGATATATTCTTCAATATCCGGGTGATCAATATCGACAACCACCATCTTGGCGGCGCGACGTGTTGTACCACCTGATTTGATTGCGCCCGCTGCACGATCGCCAATTTTCAGGAAGCTCATCAAACCAGACGATTTGCCACCGCCCGAAAGCTTTTCACCCGCGCCACGCAGGTGCGAGAAGTTCGAGCCAGTGCCGGACCCATATTTGAACAAACGTGCTTCACGGACCCAGAGATCCATGATGCCGCCTTCATTGACGAGATCATCGCCAACCGACTGAATGAAGCAGGCATGCGGCTGCGGATGTTCATAAGCGGACTTGGATTTTGTCAGCTTACCGGTCTGCCAGTCAACATAGAAGTGACCCTGCCCAGGGCCGTCGATGCCATAGGCCCAATGCAGGCCTGTGTTGAACCATTGCGGGCTGTTTGGTGCCACGCGCTGCGTCGCAAGCATATAAGCAAGCTCATCGCGGAAGGCGCGCGCGTCTTCTTCCGAATCGAAGTAGCCACCCTTCCAGCCCCAATAGGTCCATGTGCCGGACAAACGGTCGAAAACCTGACAAGCATCCATTTCAGAACCGAAACGCTCATCTTCCGAAAGTTTCGCGAGAGCCTCTTCATCAGGCACAGAACGCCAGAGCCATGATGGCACGTCGTTTTCTTCAACCTTTTTCAGACGGGCAGGGACACCGGCCTTACGGAAATATTTCTGCGCAAGAATGTCTGCTGCAACCTGACTGAATTGCGCAGGGACATTGATGTCCTCAAGGCGAAACACCACCGAGCCATCGGGATTCTTGATCTCACTCGTCACCGTACGGAATTCGATCTCCGCATAAGCCGACTGGTTTTCTTTCGTGAAACGGCGTTCGATCTTCATCTGTCCCATCCAAACGTTCTATATATGGTAGCCTCGCTGAAAAATTTCAGCCCCGGCATTCCAGCCACGATACGTGCCTGCATATTCACTTCGAATGTCCTCATATATCAAAAGACAATCATGATTGAGGAGCTGGCTCCTCGAGAATTCTTTCAATCGATTTCGATCATGCGAAACCCAAACAACGCCACGGCCAAAAGACCGCTTTCATCCAAGCTTGCGGACAAGGCTTCCCTCATCTGGTATATTACCATGACCCAAAATACTAAATCTAGTATTAATACGTCATTGGCATCAATAAAATTCATCCGCCACGCAGCGCTGACATAGCAAATTTCAGACGCAAAAAACCTCGTGCGATCCACGCCTTTTCGACGCAACGCCCGTTGTCCACTACACTGATTTGAAAAAAAGACCGATAAATTCTTTACGCTCGGCCACGCCACTAACGCAACGATGTCGTTATAAAAAACGACTCGGACATGAGCGTCAAGCTTTGGTTTACCATTAAGCCCCCGGCGCTAGATATTGTGATTAAGCCGCTAGGCGAAATGTGGATAACGGGGAGAATGACAGATATATGAAGCTCGGCGTATTTAATTCCAAGACACATGCCAATCAGCAACACAAAGCATGTCTTTAATCCCGATCCCGGAACTGGGTTCAAATTTTGGACGACAAATCGCGGGTAACCTATTGCACAATAAGAAGGGGCAGGGTTCCTTTCCCACCAAAAGCTATTATTCGGCAGCCGCCGCCGTCAGCGAACCGTCAAAATCAAGAAGAATCCGTTTCAGATCAATTTCATCGACGCGTTCTGCAGCCTCGAGCGGCGAAACCCACTCACACACACGCATCTCCCGCTCTGGCCAGTCTTTGGCGCGCTCCACATAGTGTAGTGTATAGACGGCCACTGAAAACTGATTGATGCTTTCAGGCGGAAGATCGTTTTTGCAATATTCGAAGCTGCCGATAGGGCGTGACGAAATCTCACCGCGAACACCAGCTTCCTCGAAAGCCTCGCGTGCGGCAGTTTCTGCAAGCGTGCGCCCAACCTGTGGCCACCCTTTGGGGATAATCCAGCGGCCCGTACCGCGGCTGGTGATAAGCAGAGTTTGCAGATCGTCCGCATGAAAACGATACACAAGTGCCGCAACTTGCTGCAAACGACCAGAAGGCGTCAGAATACGCTTCTCCGTTGCAACAAATTTTTTAGCCTGTGTTTTCACCGCGAAAGTCCCACCATTTTCCAAACAGAATGGATTGATTCTCCGAAATGACAATGGATTTGTTTGCAGCCCCTTGAAACAAAACTATAAAAAATATTTATTTTCAATGACTTAATAAAAACAACGATCACTTCGCTTTCAATAAAAGATCAGTGATACGCCTCCACCGCTTTCCGGCCGACTTTCAATATAGTGTGATTGCGGTCGCTTTACCACCGCAATCACCTTTCATTTTTTTTCGTTTAGCCGCGTTTTCCGCCAGCAATAGGTTCTTGATAGGTGAAACCCATATCCCATGGAAAATAAATCCACGTATCCTGCGAAACTTCGGTTACGAATGTATCGACCAATGGACGGCCTTTTGGCTTCGCATAAACGGTGGCAAAATGCGCCTTTGGCATCATCTCACGAACAATAGCTGCTGTTTTGCCGGTGTCGGTCAGGTCATCGACCACGATCACGCCTTCACCGCCATTTTCGAGAAGCGGCGCGCTGATTCCCTTGAGAATTTCCATTTCGCCTTGCGATGTATAATCATGGTAAGATGCAACGCAGACAGTTTCGATCAAACGAATCCCGAGTTCACGGCAAACGATTGCAGCAGGAACCAGCCCACCGCGCGTGATCGCAACGATCGCACGCCATTCGCGATCCATATCTGCAATACGCCAGGCCAACGCACGGGCGTCACGGTGGAACTGATCCCAGGAAACGGGAAAGGCTTTATCGGGCAACGACATCAAAACGCTCCATGGAAAATCCGAAAACATCGTTCCGGACTTAATCAAACCAAAAATGCGCGATGACGCTTGCCATTCGCGCTGAACTGTCTGGATCTGCAGCTTTCCTCTATGCGCGCACAGCATTTCATGTGCATGCTGCACAACAAGGAAAGGCTTTCCGCCCGGCACAGTCAGCGCCGGGTGATGCTGATAACCGCAAAAATACCTGTAGCGCAAGAGCGGCGTGAGACGACATGTTCATTCCACGCCAAAAATATTGCACCAGACCGCGCGAAGCAGCCCGGTCAGACGTGTTATTTGTTTAACGCGAAAACAGCGTCAGAATTGGCAGTTCATTGAGCATGGAGCGTGTAACACCGCCAAAAACCAGTTCGCGCAATCGTGAGTGGCTGTAAGCCCCCATAACGAGAAGGTCTGCACGCTGTGCAATGATGTGCTCACGCAGCACATCCTGTGCATTGCGGCTATTGGATGCGAGCGGTGTAACACTGGCCTCGATTCCATGGCGTGACAAGGCCTGCGCCAGTTCACTTCCGGCAAGGGCTTCGTCTTCACTTTCACGCTCCGGCGGATCAATCCATATGACTTCCGTGCGGCTCGCATTTTTCATAAGTGGCTTGGCGTCGAAAGCAGCGCGTGCGGGCTCCCGCTTGCCATTGTATGCCACAACAATGCGATCAATCGCTTCCATTGGCAAAATCGGCGCGTGCGGCACCAGCAGAACCGGGCAACTCGAATTGAAAACAAGTGTGTCGGCGGTTTCATCATTGGTTGCCGGATCGTCGGGATCTGGCTGGCCAGCCACCAGCAGTTCAGCGCCAAGGCAGGATGTCAGCACACCATCCGCAGCCGTACCGGTTTCTGAGCGTGTGACGCGGAATTCGTGATGCACAGCCTGACGGCGCATCTCTTCTTCGAAAAGCAGCTTCAGGCGTTCGGAGATTTCCTTATGCTGCTTGTCATGCAACTCAAACATGCCCGGATCAATGAAACCATTGGGATCAGCGTACACGATAGGAGAGGGAACCGAATAAAGGCCGATGACGTGAATGTCAGGCGTTTTGCGCGTCAACAATGCGACCGCCGACAAAACCCGCTTTAACTCGGCATCACTACGGGCATAAGCCACCACCGTCTTATAGGACATATCCGATCTCCTTCCGGCTATTTTCCGTTTTAGTATATAACAATTCATTCCGACAAACAGGCAAAAATCCTGGGCTCAAGCTGCGCCTTGCGTCTGCAAGGTGATAATCATCGCCTCAATTGCACACACTGCCAAATCGATTTTGGTCTCATCGCTGCCGCGAACAACAAGCTCTGTGCTGAATTTTCCATTTTCGAATTTCGGATAAGAACCGATAATCGTTTCAGGATTTTCCTTCTGGATTGCCGAAAGAGGGGCGCCAATGACGCCTTCGCCAAACGGGCAGGGAACAGTTTTGGACAAAAGCTTACGGCCAGTTTTAAGCGTTGGAAGAACATTGTCGAGCATCGCCTGAAAGACCAAAGGCACCCCCGCCATGACATAGACATTGCCAATATGAAAACCGGGCGCCGTGGATACGGGATTGTCGATGTGCTCTGCCCCGTCAGGCATGCGCGCCATGCGCTTGCGAGAGTCGGTAAACTCCAAATCACGTCTGGCATAAGTTTCTGCCAGAAGGGTCATCGCCTTTTCATCATAAATACAAGGCACATTAAAAGCGCGCGATACGGCATCCGCAGTGATGTCGTCATGGGTCGGACCAATGCCGCCGGAAGTGAAGACATAGTCATATCCCGGACGCAACGCATTGAGGGCTGCAACAATGGCATCTTCATCATCCGCAACGATACGAACCTCTTTAAGATCAATTCCTGCGGCCGTCAGAACCTCGGCCAGATGGCCTATATTCTTGTCTTTCGTGCGCCCTGAGAGAAGCTCATCGCCAATGGCAAGCATTGCAGCGGTAACGGCTTTTTGCGGGATAGTCGTCATGCCCAGACTCCATTCTGTTTCATCACAGTTAATCCGTGGCTGACACAAGCTGCAACTGATTTTCTATAATTCTCAAACTAACGCGCCCGCATATGATCATTCACTTTTACACGAGCTTACATTCTAAAAAATCGTTGCGAACAATTTATTGAATAATATCCACTGTCAGCAAAACCAGTTGTTGTAAGCGTTCAAAACAGCTTGAATTTGTTTTACAAATCATGACATAGAATTCCTCAGCTGCGGTCGTGGCGAAATTGGTATACGCAACGGACTTAAAATCCGTCGCCTTTTAGGCTTGCGGGTTCAAGTCCCGCCGACCGCACCACCTATCTTCCCTGATAAAACATTGCGTTTTTACTCATGTTTACTGTTTCAAGCTTGTTTGAAACAGTAAAGCAATGTAGCGATGCGCAAATCTTCAAGAGAATGCAGAAAGCTGATTGATGAACGCCTTCGTAAAAGCCGTAGCTCAAGCTGAAACTGCCATGCGTGCGCTCTTTCCAGAGACGCCATTGCAGCGCAATGACTATCTTTCACGGAAATACGGCGCGGAAATTTGGCTCAAGCGCGAAGATCTGACGCCGGTTCGCTCCTATAAGATACGTGGTGCCTTCAACTTCATTTCACGCGCGGTGAAAACTGCCGACGAAAATGCGATATTTGTCTGCGCCTCAGCAGGCAATCACGCTCAGGGTTTTGCCTTTGCTTGCCGACACTTCGGTCGTAAAGGCGTGGTATTCATGCCGGTGACAACACCGCAGCAGAAAATCGACAAGACCCGCGCTTTCGGTGCAGAATTTATCGAAATCAAGCTCATCGGCGATATTTTCGATGTCTGCTATGCCGCGTCGCAAGACTATGCGGAGGCAAACAAGGGCGTAATGGTACCGCCTTTTGACCATGCTGGCATTATCGAAGGGCAGGCGACTGTTGCGCTCGAAATCGAGCGCCAGCTGCCGGATGGCAAAAAGCCGGATTTTGTGTTTTTGCCAGTTGGCGGCGGTGGTTTGTCGGCAGGTGTGACCCAATATTTCGATGGCCTTGGCTGGAAAATTGCCTACCGCTTTGTCGAGCCTAAAGGTGCTGCGAGCCTCAAAGGCAGCCTTGAAGCAGGCAAACGGATCAAGCTCAGTCAGGTTGATAATTTTGTCGATGGCGCAGCTGTGGCAGAGATCGGCAAAGAAAACTTCAAGCTTCTCAAAGGCTTCGACAAAGATATTGTCATCACGGTTCCAGAAAACCGCCTATGTTCGACAATGGTTGAAATGCTAAATATCGAAGGCGTGGTCCTTGAACCCGCAGGCGCGCTTGGCATTGATGCGCTCAAAGATTTCAAGAAAAGCGAACTTAAAGGCAAGCGCATTGTTATCGTCGTGTCAGGCGGCAATTTTGACTTTGAACGCCTGCCGGACGTCAAGGAACGCGCGCTTCGCTATGAAGGTCTGAAGAAATATTTCATCTTCCGCTTCCCACAGCGTCCCGGCGCACTGCGCTCATTCCTTGATCTGCTCGGTCCGGAAGACGACGTGGCCCGCTTTGAATATTTGAAGAAATCCGCACGCAATTTCGGTTCCGTCCTGATCGGCATTGAAACCAAGAATGCGGCGAACTTCAAAATTCTCGAAAAGAAATTTGCCGAAGCCGGATGGGCCTATCAGGATATAACGGACAATCAGGTGCTTGCAGATTTCATCATCTGACAAAGCATTAAATAAAAATCATTTGCTTTTTGGGGTAAAACGCCCCATATGCCTGCTCAGGCGCATGGGCTGAACTGTTTCAGCCTTCCCGGAATCGGACTTGTTGCGTCTCGCCTCTTGCAGTCAGAATGGTCTGAGAGCAGGGGAGACCCGACTGGTTTCGGGCACGGCAGCGCAAGTCGACCGGATGTTTCCGGCGTCCCGTCGTATCATCACAAAGCTATTTTTCGGCAAGTTGCGCTTGTCCGAAGTTTTAAAGCGGACTGCAATTTTGCGGTGCCGCCGAAAGAGTTTAAATTGACTACTGAAAACATTGGCGGCTTTGCCGCTCTTGGCGTTACTGGCGTACTCCTTAAAGGCGTTGAAGCTGCTGGTATGACCGAGCCAAAGCCGATCCAGACACAGGCCATTCCGCATCAGCTGGAAGGTCGCGATATTTTAGGCATCGCACAGACAGGTTCCGGCAAGACTGCTGCCTTCAGCCTGCCGATCCTGCAGAAAATCATTGGGCTTGGCGACAAGCGCAAGGGTAAGACGGCACGCGCGCTGATCCTTGCACCAACCCGCGAACTGGCCGTGCAGATCGAAGAAACGATCCGTACCGTTGCCAAGCAGGCGCATATTTCGACTGCGCTCGTTCTCGGCGGCGTATCGCGCCTGAGCCAGATCAAGCGCATGCAGGGCGGCGTTGATGTTCTCATCGCAACACCTGGCCGTCTGACTGACCTGGTGCGTGAGAACTGCATTGATCTTTCGGAAACCCGTTGGTTGGTTCTCGATGAAGCTGACCGTATGCTTGATATGGGCTTCATCAATGATGTGAAGCGCATTGCCAAGGGCACGCACAAAAACCGTCAGACCGCACTTTTCTCGGCAACCATGCCAAAGGAAATCGCAGCACTCGCACAGAGCCTGCTGCGTGATCCGGTTCGCGTTGAAGTGGCTCCACAGGGCACAACAGCGGCTGAAATAACTCAGGTTGTGCACCCTGTTCCAACCAAGGAAAAGCGTCGTCTGCTCTCCGGTCTTCTGGGCGACAAGACCATGAAATCCGTTATCGTGTTCACCCGTACAAAGCACGGTGCCGATGCGGTTGTGCGTCATCTCGAACGTGACGGTTTCGATGTTGCAGCGATCCACGGCAACAAATCACAGAACGCCCGCCAGCGCGCGCTGAACGGCTTCCGCGATGGCACATTGCGCATTCTGGTTGCAACCGACATCGCCGCACGCGGCATTGACGTTCCGGGCATTAGCCATGTGGTCAATTATGACCTGCCGGACGAGCCGGAAACCTATGTGCACCGCATTGGCCGTACGGGCCGTAACGGCGCAAGCGGCGCATCGATCACGCTTTATGATGCTGCAACGGAAGATACAAAGCTTCGTGCCGTTGAACGCGTCACGCGCAGCAAGCTCACCATCAAGGAAGCGCCCGTCAAGCTCGCACCAGCACCGGCGCCAAAGTTTGATGATGCTGAAGACAAACCACGTTCGGATCGTAAACCCGGATCGCACAGCGTGCCACAGAAGCATCGTCGTCCGGCCAACAAGATGGCCAAGTCTGGCGAAAATCGTTCAACGCCAGCACCAAAGCCAGCAAACGGCGAAGCGGCTGCAAAGCCAAAGCGTCCATTCCATCGCAAGCGTCGTCCAGGTGGCGGCGGTGGCGGCCAGCGCGCTGCTTAATCGCAGCACACGTTTTTCTAAAAGCCGCCCTTAACGGGGCGGTTTTTTCGTTTTAGCTGGATTGTTGAGTTCGTCATTGCAATTTCACCTGGAAAATTATTCCCCGGTTGCTTGAAGAACGTCATGCTTCCCCGTAGTTTCCTCTCAACCAGAAGGAACGGAAGCCATGCTCAATTCAGCACTCGATGCTATCGGCAATACACCACTCATCCGCTTGAAAAAGGCTTCTGAAATCACTGGTTGCGAAATCTATGGCAAGGCTGAATTTCTCAATCCCGGTCAGTCGGTCAAGGATCGCGCAGCGCTCTATATTATCCGTGATGCCGAAAAACGCGGACTTCTCAAGCCCGGTGGCGTTATTGTTGAAGGCACGGCAGGAAACACCGGCATCGGCCTCACCTTTGTTGCCAAGGCGCTTGGCTATCGCACTGTAATCGTTATTCCTGAAACGCAAAGCCAGGAAAAGAAGGATGCCTTGCGTCTGCTGGGTGCGGAACTGATTGAAGTTCCAGCAGCACCCTATCGCAATCCGAACAATTATGTGCGTTTGTCGGGCCGCCTGGCTGAACAACTCGCCAAAACCGAACCCAATGGTGCTATCTGGGCCAATCAATTCGATAATGTGGCCAATCGCAACGCACATATTGAAACCACAGCACAGGAAATCTGGCGTGATACCAATGGCAAGGTCGATGGTTTTGTCTCGGCTGTCGGTTCGGGTGGCACACTCGCAGGCACGGCCTTTGGCCTCAAGGACAAGAATGCGAATATCAAGATCGCTCTCGCTGATCCCTATGGCGCAGCCCTTTATTCCTTTTACACGACGGGCGAACTGAAATCGGAAGGCGATTCCATCACCGAAGGCATCGGGCAGGGGCGTATTACGGCCAATCTCGAAGGTTTTACGCCTGATTTTTCCTATCGCATTGGCGATGCCGACGCACTCGATATTCTGTTTGATCTGGTGCAAGAGGAAGGGCTTTGCCTCGGTGGCTCATCGGGTATTAATATTGCCGGTGCAATCCGCCTTGCAAAAGACCTCGGTCCGGGCCACACAATCGTGACGGTGCTTTGCGACTATGGTAATCGTTACCAGTCCAAGCTGTTCAATCCGGCTTTCCTGCGGGGAAAAGACTTGCCCGTGCCGGGCTGGCTTGAAACAAAAACCGAGATTGAAATACCATACGAGGGATAATCATGGCATACGAGACTGAAGCACTGTTCCGCGAAGATGCATATCTTAAAAGCGCGGAGGGTTCGGTCCTTGCCCTGACAGAGTCCGGCGGCATCATTCTTGATCAGACAAATTTTTATGCCACGTCCGGCGGACAGCCGGGAGATACGGGCTATTTTGAACGTGCCGATGGCTCGCGCATTGAAATTGCTGCAACTGTGACCGGCGAAAGCAAAAATGAAATCATCCATGTGCCAGTCGAAGGGCAGGCGGTGCCCGAAATTGGCGAGAAGCTGGTTCTGCAACTCAATTGGGAGCGCCGCTACAAGCTGATGCGTATGCATACGGCCTGCCATCTTCTTTCTGTCGCATGTCCGTTTCCAATTACCGGTGCCGCAGTTGGTGAAGAGGAAAGCCGTGTCGATTTCGATTTGCCAGATGCGAGCTATACCAAGGAACTGGTGACAGAAAAACTCATGGAAATGGTCAAAGCCAATGATCCCGTTACGCTGCGCTGGATTACCGACGAGGAATTTCTGGCCAATCCTGATATTGTGAAATCAAAGAATGTACGTCCGCCTGTTGGCACGGGACATTTGCGTCTGGTGGTTATCGGCGAAAATGGTTCGGTGGATTCGCAACCTTGCGGCGGCACACACGTTTCTCAAACACAGGAAGTGGGTGAAATCCACATCGGCAAGATCGAAAAGAAGGGCAAGGAAAACCGCCGCTTCCGCATTCGATTTGGCAATGCACCGCAAGCTTGAGAATTTCAGGAGCAATCATGTCCGACAAAAGCGCATTTGTTATTTCCCGCGATGATCTGAAAGCCCGACTGGGCGAGCCGGGCCTCGCAATCGTGGATGCATCGTGGTATTTGCCCGCAGCCGGTCGTAACGGACGCGATGAATATGATGCAGCGCACATTCCGGGTGCCGTCTTCTTCGATCAGGACGTGATTGCCGACAAGGATTCAGGCCTTCCCCATACCTTGCCCTCACCAGAGCTTTTTGCGCGCCATGTCGGTGCAATGGGCATCACGGCAGATGAAACCATTGTTGTTTATGACGGTCCCGGCATGTTCTCCGCACCGCGCGTCTGGTGGATGTTCCGCGTGATGGGCGTGAAGAACGTTCTGGTTCTCGATGGCGGTTTTGATGGCTGGAAAGCAGCAAACTTCCCCGTCACCGATGAAGTGACAAAAATCGCTGCAACAGTTTTCACGCCTTCATTCGATGCGGCCAAGGTCGTTGATTTTGCAGAAATGAGCAAAATCGTCGATGAACGCAGCTCTCAGATCGCCGATGCGCGGGCGGCTGGCCGTTTCACAGGCCGCGATGCAGAGCCGCGGGAAGGGATGCGCTCCGGTCATATGCCGGGCGCACGCAACGTTCCCGTTGGATCGTTGTCTGAAAACGGTCAACTCAAGAGCCTCGACAGCCTTCGCGAAATTTTTCGCAGTGCCGGTGTCGACCTCAACAAACCTGTTATTACAAGCTGCGGCTCCGGCGTGACGGCTGCGGTCATCACCCTCGCGCTGACCTCGCTTGGCCATGAAGACAATCGGCTTTATGATGGATCCTGGAGCGAGTGGGGCAGCAGGCAGGATACGCCTGTCGTGACCGGCGAAGCAGAATAAAATGCCACAAAAAAAGCTTACCGCCAGAGTAACCCATCTGGAAATGACGGCACGGTCGTCACTGTCTGTTCCGGTGCCATCTGGTGTGCGCCTTGCCATCATGCAATCGACCGAAATGCCCGTGCATTTCTATCGCTACCTTTATGAACAAATCGGGCGTCAGCATCATTGGATGATGCGACGCGTGCAAAATGATGCAGAAGTGGCCGAAGCAATTCACGCCGAAACCACCGAAATTCACGTTCTCTATGTCGATGGCAATCCGGCCGGTCTTTTGGAGATCAATCTCGCTGCCTTACCCGAAACGGCTGAAATTCTCTACTTTGGCCTCATGCCGGATTATCAGGGGCGGGGACTGGGAAAATTCTTTCTCAATGAAGCGATTTCCACGGCGTGGTCACATGAGCCGCAAAAAATTTCAATTCACACCAACACGCTCGACAGTCCACGCGCGTTGCAGCTTTACCAGAGAATGGGATTTGTGCCTGTCGGCTGGTCGGAAGAAGAAGTGATAGCGTGGGAATAAGGTTAGCCCCGCGCGACTTCGCGTCCGTTGGTGATTGAAACGACAGACGCGCTTGTAATACGTCCGCTTTCTTCATCAAACACCACGCAATTTCGACCGCGCTGCTTGGCCATATAAAGGCAACGGTCAGCCCGGCTCAACACCTGAGAATTGGATTCATTCTTTGGCGCAGATGCCACACCGATACTGATTGTCAGCGGGTATATCTGATATTCGGTGGCATGGAACGGTGTGTTTTCCACCTCTGAACGTATTCTCTGCGCAACGCGCATACCTGTTTCTCCCGTAGCCCCGGGAAGAAAAACGCAAAACTCCTCGCCACCAATACGCCCGACAAGATCACCCTTGCGCGTCACATTTTGAAGCGCAAATGCAATCAGCTTGAGTGCACGATCACCCACACTATGCCCGAATGTATCATTGATTGCTTTAAAATGATCGGCATCGATGACAAGCAAAGTTCCATTTTCAATGCGCGAGCGGCTGATTTTCATAGCGTCCAACAGTGCTTCGCGGTTGAGCAATCCAGTCATATGATCAACGCGCGAGCGCGCCTGCAATTCGGTATGCGCTTTTTCAAGCTGCGCATAGGCATCCTGAAGTTTGCTATAATGATAGAAAATATAAACAAGCGAAGGGAAGGCGGTAACTATCGGAATGCCTGCACTCAGGCTGATAGCTGCCCGTCCCGGCAGTGAACCGAAAAAGAATCCGACAACAAAGCTGGTTGCTAAGGAAAACAGAACGACACACAACGTTATGAACGCTGCCTTCCATAAAACCGTCTTCATATCTATGAAATCCCCCAACCCTATGAAGATATTTTAGGTGTCTGTTGCTGAACCCTGTATGAACAGACTAGATCGTTAGTGCACAGCCCCCAAACGCCAACCGCCGATGCTGAGAAACCAGTCCATAGGACTAATTTCTGATCCCATTGCGACCAGACAAGTTGCGCGCTGAAATAAAATCCGAACACGCCCCCGATACAATCAGCCCGAAACGCGCCCTCAGAGGCCTTATAGGAGGTGCAACATTTTGATAAAAGCTACATTCCTGCACGAATACAATTATTTATATATGTGTGCCATTAAAAACACAATCTAAAGTAGTGCATCATCAATATCTTACTCATAGATTCGTCTTGAGACAACAATCTTTAAAAGAAATAACATTTGCTGTAATTTTTCACATCGGCGCACAACCCGACTGAAGCGAAACAAAAGCCAATAAAATTATGCTTAAAATAGAATGATTTAGAGCAAATATCGGATTCAAGAAAATCGAAACGCGCTCTGGCGCGGTTCGATCTGACTGAATCAACGGGCGTGCTCTTTCTGTTTGGGTTCACCCATTATCCCACGCAACCCCACTTCGCCCTTTGGCTTGGAATGCTCTAAAAGACTGCCAGATATTTCAAGAGCGATACGATACCGATAATAATGACAATCACCTGGGCGATCTGTTTCACTTTCCCATCAAGCGGTAGCATATTGATGAGGTAAAGGACGAGAAAGATAACCAGAATTGTTATCAGAAGGCTAATGAGGATAGACATAAGCAGTCGGACCCTTCCCGGAACGGATGTTTCTTAACTCTTTCGGCGACCGTTCCATCTGGAGGCCGAACAGAGCGGTATGATAATGGGAAGCGCGGCCCGTTTCCGAGCCAATAACTGTCCCCAATCTCCATCATCCTGTTGCAAAGATGATATGCCGGTTAACGTTCCTATCAGAATAAGGTTCCAGTCATTTACGAAAGGAAATCGGCGACTTATGCCGCCGATGAGAGCAGATTTCGACCGGAATGAAAGGAAAGCCGATCTGATTCAATCAAATCGGCACTCCAAATACACAGCCGTTATTTTTGCATCGAACCCGTCTGCTTACGCCGGTCATGCCAGCTAAATGCTTCTTCAAGCAGGTGAGGGGTGTGACCGCCTCTGTTGCAAGCACGTTCAAAATAATCATTGAGCTGGTCGCGATAATCCGGGTGCGCGCAATTATTGATAATAAGCCGTGCCCGTTCACGTGGTGCAAGCCCGCGTAGATCGGCCAGCCCTTGTTCTGTCACAAGAATATCGACATCATGCTCGGTGTGATCGACATGGGTGACCATCGGCACGATAGACGATATGGCGCCATTCTTCGCTTCGGACTTGCTGACAAATATTGAAATGTAGGCATTACGCGCAAAATCACCGGAACCGCCGATCCCGTTCATCATATGTGTGCCATCGACATGGGTGGAATTCACATTGCCGTAGATGTCAAACTCAAGCGCGGTATTGATGCCGATGATGCCAAGACGACGAATAACTTCCGGGTGATTGCTGATTTCCTGAGGGCGTAAAATCAGCTTGTCGCGATAGCGGTCAATATTACTAAACACGCGCTCGCCACAGGCAGGACTTAACGTGATGGATGAGCCGGAGGCGTAATCGAGTTTGCCAGCATCGAAAAGATCGAAAGTGCTGTCTTGCAGCACTTCACTATACATCCGCAGATTATGAAACGGACTATCCACAAAGCCATTGAGAACAGCATTGGCAATTGTACCAATACCTGCCTGCAAAGGATTGAGTGTCAGATCAAGGCGACCTGCATCGACTTCTTTGAGAAGAAACTCGATGAGATGCGAAGCAATGGCAATGGTTTCGCCATCGGCAGGTTCCACCGTCGAGGCGCTGTCGTTCTCATGGGTGATAACAATGCCGGCGATCTTCTCAGGCGGAATCGGAATATAGGGCAGGCCAACACGGCTGTCGCAGGCCGTCACCGGAATTGGATCGCGGGAAGGGCGCTTCGTTGGAATATAGATGTCGTGCAATCCCTCAAGCGCCAGTGGCTGATTGAGATTAACCTCGACAATGACCTTATCGGCCAGAATTGCGAAGCTCGCAGAGTTACCAATGGATGTCGTTGGAATAATGCCGCCATTTTCAGTGATCGCCAGGGCTTCGACCACGGCGTAGTCAATGGGGCCGATCTGGTTCGAACGCAATTGTTCGACCGTCTCCGAGAGATGCTGATCAATGAACATGACTTCACCGCGATTGATTGCGGCACGCAAAGTACGATCCACCTGAAAAGGCATGCGACGCGCAAGCACATGGGCTTCGGTCAGCACCTTATCGACATCATGGCCAAGGGACGCGCCGGTAATCAAGGTGATCTGGAATGGATCATTTGCAGCACGCGCCGCCATCGCTAAAGGAACTGCCTTGGCATCACCTGAACGCGTAAACCCGCTCATGCCTATAATCATGCCATCTTTGATCAGGCTGGCAGCTTGTTCTGCCGTAATGATCTTATCACGCAGGGATGCGTTCCTGATACGTGCTTCCAACATGTAATCTACCTTCCTTGGAGACCGGCTTTAGGCCGGAAACAACACTCTCCGGTGCGCGAAGCATTTAAGCTGACGATCGGATTCGGCGCATGGGGGTAATAGCGCAAGTCAACAACGATTACACGCATGCTTTGGTCTTAGATCGACAATCAGCAGCCCTGTTGAAATCCGTAATAAGAGAAATGATTGCGATCAAACAGAACCTGCTAAAGGCCTTGCAGGATAAGGGCTTTGACCTGCGAACATTCGTATTGAAGACCCCAACCGGCAATCGCATTGATGTCGGTCATAAAATATACCGTTCGTAAAATATGCAAATTAAAGGGTATTGTTTTTTATAAAATCCATGTACAGGGCAGGGCCATTAAAGCCCTGCCTTGCTATTATTTTAACGGCAGCGTGCAGTGTAAATCTGGCCACGGCTGTTTCTGTATTCGCATTTACCGTTGCGCAGATTGCGAACAAGTAAACCACCAATCGCACCCGCTCCGGCACCAATCAGTGCGCCACGGCCACCTCCAGCGATTCCGCCGATCGCGGCACCAGCAACAGTTCCGATACTGACGTCTTTCTCTGAAGTTGTGCATCCCGCCATGATTAGCATTGCGATCAGCAAGACTGAAATTTTACCCATGAAACTCATCCTCTCCATAAAATAATCTGCAAGCTCAATACCATGAGCTATGTATGAGTATATTCTTATAAACTCAAGCGGCCTAGAAAGGTCGCATCTCTAATTTGCCCATGTGTCGCATCTGTATATTGCCGTCATAAGATTGAATTGCATAATATGGATTATGGAACAACCGGACGTATCATCATGCCGTTTTAGCGGCGTTTAGCGATATAAAGATGCCCTGGTACTGGCGAGCCTTGCTCACTGCGCACAGTGATATCTTCGCAGCGAATGCAGTCCATTCCATGCTCAGACAACTGCGAGCGGACATAAGACTGTGCATGTGCAAAACGCTGGAAATCACCAACCATGAAGTGACGATCCGCAAATCGCGCATCGCTTTGCGTTTCGCTGGAGAAGCAGAAATATCCGTCTGCCTTAAGATGCCTGGCAACGCCCGCAAAAAACGCTTCGAGTTCCCCCATATAAGGCAGCACATCGGTCGCGACGATCAAATCCCAGGCGTCTTCCTGCGTGTTTTCAAGAAACTTGACGGCTTCGCCCACAAAAAGCGCATCATAATCGCCTTTGTCATAAGCAACTTCGATCATGTTTTCAGAGATATCAACGCCAGTCTTGTGTTCGGCCATATCATCAAGCGCATCGGCTGAAAGCCCGGTGCCGCAGCCAAGATCCAGCATGCGTTCCGCCTGAAACTCTTCATCCATTTCGAGAAGCATTTCACGCAACTGCAATGGCACATCATAGCCAAGCTGATCGACAAGAATTGTGTCGAACATCTCTGCATGCTGATCAAACAACGTCGACACATAGGCATCCGGCGCTTTTGGCGGAACGGATCCGCGCCCCATGCTTGCGAGGCGGACCGCAGCACCACCATGATCATCGGGATCAATGCGCAACACGTCCTCATAAGCTTTGGCCGCAGCATCCAGATCGCCGGATTTTTCGAGCGAAAGCGCGAGATTATAGGCTTCTGCAAGCGCTTCCTGATCGAAAGTCTCTTTGTTCTTGTCCGCCATAAAACTTGCCTTTCCCGACACGACCGATTGGAATTTCTCTGTAGATTTTCTTTCCCGGTATGACAAGCAAACCGCAAAAAGATAATGCGCGAAGGCCCCTACTCCGCAGCAGCTGCTTTTATCGTGGCGCTGGGTTTATGCTCTGCAAGCCTGCGCGCAATAACAGCGCAGGCCATAAGCTGAATTTGGTGAAACAGCATCAGCGGCAGCACGACACTGCCAACATTCGCACCTGCAAAGATGGCGCTTGCCATGGGTGCACCACTGGCAAGGCTCTTTTTGGAGCCGCAGAACATGATGGTGATACGATCGGCACGATGAAAGCCCAGCCACTTGCTGCCATACCACGTCGCCAGCATCACGATGACCAGAAGCATTATATTCACACCAAACATCACGCCGAGATCATTCCACGAAACCGTGCGCCAAAGGCCTTCAACAATGGCCTCGCTGAAAGCCAGATAGACGACCATAAGGATGGAACCGCGATCGACAAAACCAAGCGCTTTGCTATGGCGACGCATGAAATGACCGATCCATGGCTGCAAAATCTGCCCCAGCACAAAGGGCGCAAGCAATTGCAGCAAAATCGACTGGAGCGCATCGATCGAAATTCCACCGCTGCCTTTAACAGCAAAAAGCAATCCCACCAGCAATGGTGTCAGAAACATACCGAAAATATTGGATGCGGACGCCGAAACAATCGCTGCCGACACATTACCGCCAGCCATTGACGTAAAAGCGATGGATGATTGCACAGTGGACGGCAACACACAGAGATAAAGAATACCAAGGTAAAACGGAGACTGCGCGAGCCCCGGAATTGTCCAGCCAGCAACAAGTCCCAGAATTGGGAAAAGAACGAATGTTGCGCAGCCTACCACCAGATGCAGCCTCCAGTGAATGACACCGGCAATGACGGCTTCACGCGATAGCCGCGCACCATGAAGGAAGAACAAAAGCCCCACCGCGACCTTGGTCGCAATGGCAAACCAAACAGCAAAATCACCCTGCACAGGAAGGACTGATGCAAGCACAATCGTTGCGATCAACATGCAGGTGAACTTATCGGGTAGAAAACGCATTATCTCGTCAGTCCTTCAGCGCATCAATCTGAAAGCCCTCGTTTCGAATGGGTTGGGGCGCTTTCATCATGAGCAATTATTTCCCGCTTGTAATAGCCCCATCAAAAGCAGGCACAACACGAAAGGACAGGCTGGAGGGCTGATCCGTTCACTTTTCAGGGAGTTTGCAACATAATTCCACCAAAGCGAGCGGCTTTGAAAAATCAATCTACATTGTATCCGTCAGGATTCTTCGATTGCCAGTTCCACATGTCTTTGCACATTTCGCGCAAATCCTTCTGAGCAGTCCAGCCAAGAAAATCACGCGCAAAAGCCGGGTCAGCATAGCATTCTGCCACATCACCGGGACGGCGCGGTGAAAGCTCATATTTGATCTCACGGTTTGAGACGTGCTCAAAAGCCTTAACCACATCAAGAACACTGTAGCCGTGCCCTGTCCCGAGATTGACAGAGAAACACGTCGGTTCATCCAGCTTTTTCAGTGCTTTCAGGTGTCCGGCCGCAAGATCAACCACATGAATATAATCACGCACGCCGGTGCCATCGGGCGTATCGTAATCATTGCCCCAGATATGGAGCTTTTCGCGGCGACCGGTTGCCACCTGCGCAATGATCGGCATCAGATTGTTTGGAATCCCTTTGGGATCTTCACCGATCAGACCGCTTTCATGCGCACCTACCGGATTGAAATAGCGCAAAATGGCAATTTTCCAGCTCTTATCACTGTTATAAAGATCGCGCAGCATCTCTTCGATGATCAGCTTTGTCCGCCCATAAGGATTAGTCGCAGAAAGTGGCTGGTCTTCGGTAATCGGCAGCTTTTCCGGTTCGCCATAAACCGTTGCCGACGAGCTGAAAACAAGTGTCTTAACACCCGTCGCTTCCATTGCCTGCAACAAACGCAGCGTGCCAACCACATTGCAATCGTAATAATGCAGCGGCTTTTCGTTCGATTCACCAACGGCCTTGAGGCCAGCAAAATGAATAACGGCCGTGCATTTATGGCGCTTAATAATCTGTTCAAGAAGCGCACGATCCCGAATGTCGCCCGGCTCACGGATCGGTGCCCGGCCGGTAATTCTCTCTACACGGTGGAGTGATTCCGGGCTGCTGTTATCAAAATTATCGACCACAACAACATCATGGCCAGCTTCAATCAACTGCACGCATGTATGCGAACCGATATATCCGGCACCACCCGTTACAAGAATCGTCATTCTCTCAATACCTGCTTGTTGAACATATCGCCTTGATATGCGATCCCGGTCTTTGTGCTGACTATGCCAAAACCGAAGCGGACTGCAACCCGGTCCATACAATTCTCGCAAATTACCCGAACAGTGCCTCATCACTTTTTATGGAGCGAAGATGGAACCTTCCCGCAATATTGACCGTCTTCTCGAAATCATGATCGCCCTGCGCAATCCAGAAACTGGCTGCCCATGGGACGTTGAACAGACATCGCAATCGATTGCACCCTATACGCTTGAAGAGGTCTATGAGGTTCTCGACGCCATCGAACGCGATGATGTGGATGATTTGCGCGAAGAGCTTGGTGATCTGTTGTTGCAGGTGGTGTTTCATTCGCGCATGGCGGAAGAACAGGGCCAGTTCGCCTTTGGTGATGTGGTCGAAGCCATCACGCGCAAAATGATCCGTCGCCACCCGCATGTATTTGGCGATGAAGAAGCCAGAAGCGCAGGCCTGGCCAAGGGATCATGGAACCGCATCAAGGCTGAGGAAAAAGCAGAGCGCGCAGAACGCCGCGCAAAGCTTGGTTTGGAAACGGTCGAGAAAACCCGCTATCTAGATGATATTCCGAAGGCCTTCCCTGCCCTGTTGCGCGCATTAAAGCTCCAGCAAAAAGCTGCCAAGGTTGGCTTCGACTGGTCTGAAGCAGCCCCCATCCTTGACAAGATTGCCGAGGAAACCGCAGAACTCAAAGGGGCAATGGCATCTCACGACAAGGCCCATATTCAGGAGGAATATGGCGATCTTCTTTTCGCGATGGTCAACCTCGGCAGGCATCTGGAAATCGACCCCGAAACCGCATTGATCGCCACCAATGACAAGTTCAAGCGCCGCTTCGATTATATCGAAAAATCGCTCAAAGAATCCGGTGGCAATCTCGAATCAGCCCAGCTTGATGATATGGAAGCCATTTGGGTCGAGGCGAAGAAAAAGGGGCTTTAATCAGCCCCTTTCCTCACGACTTATCTACCCATTTTGGGCGGGTCATCTGATAGACCTCTTGCGTGGTCGCATAATCCATATAGCCAAGGCGTGTTACCGGCTTGGCTTTTCGGATGTCGAACAGGCCGTCTGTCAGCACGGATTCATCAATGTGAACACCAACAACTTCGCCGATCACCATGTAATTATCGGTTCGCCTGCCCTCTTTGTCCTGCAAATTTTGAACTTCAACGGCCACACATTCAAGGGCCGCATAGGCCTCTTTTACAAAGGGCGCTGCGATGAGCTTGCTTGGGGCGGCAGTCAGTCCGGCATATGAAAACTCGCTGATACCGCGCGGGGCATTTACCGATGTTGCATTCATATGCTCTTTAAGATGATCACTGACCAGACTGGCTGTAAATTCACCCGTTTCCTCAATAAATGTCACGCTGTCTTTCACCCCGCTGGATGAAAACATGATCATCGGCGGCGTGTCACATACTGCATTGAAAAAGGAATAGGGTGCGAGGTTTACGGCCCCCGTCTTTGAACGTGTTCCGATCCAGCCGATGGGGCGTGGTGCAACGATCGCCTTGAATGGATTATGAGGCAGATTATGACCTGATTGTGGTTCATAAAACATCGGGTTTTCCAGCGTTTAAGCAAGTTTGCTAATATTCAACATCAAGATGACCACGGGCTATTATAATCGGACACAATCTTATCCATATCTGCACGCGGGCGTTCCGGCATTTTGTTTTTCGCTGTTCCAACATGAACAAAACCCGCAACCCGCTCGTCTGGCGAAAGGCCGAGATAGGCGCGAGCCGGTGCATCATCCGAATACCAGTTGGTAATCCAGTTCGTTGCATAGCCGAGCGCATTGGCTGCCGTGCAAAGGTTCATGGCTACCGCACCAGCTGAAAGAAACTGCTCCCATTCCGGGATACGCTCATGCGCCACCGGTGAGGAGATAACACCAACAACCAATGGCGCACGTGCAAAACGCGCGCGCTCCTGATCCCTGCGGCTATCGGGCAACGGCCCTTCCCGCTCCTCAGCGCGCTTGGCAAGATATGCACCAACCTGATGGCGCACATCACCGCGATACAGGATGAAGCGCCATGGCGTCAGACGGCCATGATCAGGCACGCGGGCTGCAACTTTCAGCAATTCGTCAAGCTCAGCACCTTGCGGCGCTGGCTCGGAAATCGCGGAAATCGGCGTGGAACTGCGCTGCGCCAGAAACTCAAAGACCGGATGTGTCACGGGGGGAAACCTCATCGCTCAAATCTGCATAAATCGCTCCACTTCAATGGAGGCGACTTCTTCTCGCGCGACATCATGAAGGTGTAAAGCCTAAAATCAATGACGATGCGTCAGGCGCAATGATAAATTTGAAACACAACGGTCAGTTTAGCCTTGAATTTGCCATGCGCTTGAGTGCAAAACATCACCATGTCAGATCGCTCAGACCTGTTTCAGAAAAAGCATACGAAATTATCACGCAGCAAGGCACTTGTAGCGGCTGTTTCGCTTGCCCTGATTGCATCGTCACCGGCACTTGCGCAGGACATTAACGGCACAATCGGCCTGCCTGACCTCCCGCAGCCAAAGCTCGACCTGCCAAAACTCAGTCCCTATGCAAATCCGTCCAGCCCTGAAAACAACCCTCTCGTTAAAACCAGTGAGCTTGATCTGAAAGCCCGTCTTAATCAAGATGGGCCGGATATACCCTCTGGGCTTGTCTGGCGTGTTTTTGCGCCAGAGGTTGGCCCGGACGGGCAATTGGCGCTGATTGCATCGTCAAAGGGTGGCAGCGCGGTTTTCAACCTGCCAGAAGGCAGTTATCTGGTTCATGCCGCATATGGCCGTGCAGGCGCAACCAAGCGCATTACGCTCACCAATGGCATTCGTCATGAAGTCATGACGCTTGATGCTGGCGGAATGAAGCTAAGCGCCGTCCTGCCGGATGCCGGCAAAATCAAAAGCGACCTTGTTCGCTTCTCTATCTATGCCGATGAGGACAATAGTGAACGCTCGCTGATCGTTCCCGATGTAAAACCGGATACTATCATCCGGCTAAACAGCGGCACTTATCACGTTGTCTCCAATTATGGCACGGCCAATGCGATAATCCGCGCCGATATTCGGGTCGAGGCAGGCAAACTGACAGAAGCCACAGTTCAACATCGCGCTGCGGAAGTCATTCTAAAACTGGTGCGTGAAAAAGGCGGTGAAGCGCTCGCTGACACGTCATGGTCGATACTCAATGCTTCGGGTGATGTGGTTCGTGAAAGCGCAGGCGCTTATTCATCGATGGTTCTCATCGAGGGTGACTATGTCGCCATCGCGAAAAACAAAGACCGAATTTATCAGCGCGACTTCAAAGTGACCTCGGGCCACAATGAAGAAGTGGAAGTCATCGCCAACCGCGAGTCGGAAGCACTGACAGACAACGACGCCGCTCAGGACTAAAGCATTTCCAGTAAAATTGCGAAAAGGCCCACTTGAAGTGGGCCTTTTTGTTTATGCGTTGCGCAGACGCAGGAGATCTGGCGGTGTTGCCTCTTCGCTCAGACGAGCAATCGCTTCATCCAGCGTCATGGATTCCTGATCGCGCGAGCCAAGACGACGCATATTAACCGTCTTTTCTTCCGCTTCACGCATACCGCAAACGAGAATCACCGGAACCTTCTGAACCGAATGTTCGCGAACCTTATAGTTGATCTTCTCGTTGCGTGTGTCAGTCACGACCTGCAAGCCTGCCGCCTTGAGTTTGGCTGCAACTTCCGCAGCATAGCCATCGGCTTCTGAGGTAATCGTCGCAACAACAACCTGAACCGGAGCAAACCACAGCGGCATGTGACCGGCGAAGTTTTCGATCAGAATGCCGAGAAAACGCTCCATTGAACCGCAGATCGCGCGATGGATCATCACCGGCTGCGTCTTTTCCGAATTGCTGTCGATGTAGAAAGCGCCAAAACGTTCCGGCAGGTTGAAATCAACCTGTGTCGTTCCGCACTGCCATTCACGGCCAATCGCATCTTTCAGCGTATATTCGAATTTCGGACCGTAGAACGCACCCTCACCTGGCAGAATGCCAGTCTTGATGTCGTCCGACTGTTCCTTGATCTGCTCAAGAACCGTCATCATCACGCTTTCAGCGCGATCCCACAATTCATCCGAACCAACGCGCTTTTCAGGACGCGTCGAAAGCTTGATCGTGATCTCCTTGAAGCCGAAATCTTTATAGACCGACAAAATGAGATCGTTGATGCGCAGGCATTCAGCAGCCATCTGCTCTTCGGTACAGAACACATGCGCATCGTCCTGCGTGAAGCCACGCACACGCATCAGGCCATGCAATGCCCCCGATGGTTCGTAGCGATGCACATTACCAAATTCTGCAAGCTTTATAGGCAGATCGCGGTAAGACTTAAGACCATGCTTAAATATCTGAACGTGACCTGGGCAGTTCATAGGCTTCAATGCAAACACGCGATCATCGTCGGTATCATCACCGGCAACAGTCACCTTGAACATGTTGTCGCGATACCAACCCCAGTGACCGGATGTCTCCCAAAGCGACTTGTCCAGCACCTGCGGTGCATTGACTTCCTGATAGCCATGACTGTCGAGACGACGGCGCATATAAGCGACGAGCGTCTGGAACATGCGCCAGCCTTTGGCGTGCCAGAAAACAACGCCCGGACCCTCTTCCTGGAAATGGAACAGGTCCATTTCACGACCCAGACGGCGGTGATCGCGCTTCTCCGCTTCTTCAAGCATATGAAGATAAGCGTTGAGATCGGCATCATTGGCGAATGCCGTACCGTAAATGCGGGTCAGCATTGGATTGTTGGCATCACCGCGCCAGTAGGCACCAGCAACCTTCATCAGCTTGAATGAATTGCCGATCTGGCCCGTGGACGCCATATGCGGACCGCGGCAAAGATCGAACCATTCGCCCTGATTGTAGATTTTCAGATCCTGACCTTCAGGGATCGCGTCAACGAGTTCGACCTTGTAGCTTTCGCCCTTATCGGCAAAAACCTGCTTGGCCTTCTCGCGCGACCACACCTGCTTGGTGAATGGCTTGTTGCGCTGAATAATTTCGCGCATCTTCTTTTCAATCACCGGCAGATCATCGGGCGTGAAAGGTTCATTCCGCGCAAAGTCGTAATAAAAGCCGTTCTCAATGACTGGACCGATTGTAACCTGCGTTCCCGGAAAAAGCTCCTGCACAGCTTCGGCCAGAACGTGCGCCGTATCGTGACGGATCAGTTCAAGCGCACGTGGATCTTCACGGGTCAAAATTTCGATTGCACCGGAAGCGCCAAGCGGATCTGAAAGATCACGCACGGTACCGTCTACGGCGTAAGCCACGGCTTTCTTGGCAAGTGATTTGGAAATCGATTCGGCGAGTTCGGCACCGGTTGTTGCGGCATCATATTCGCGCACCGAGCCATCAGGAAACTGCATGGAAACGTTCGACATCATATTCTCCTTATCCAGTCCCGCCAACGATTGCGGGTGGTTTACTCACGAAAGGCGCTCTCTGTAACAGAGCCGCGCCTATGTAATCTTGAATGAAGACTGGCTATTAATCTCTTTTGATCAGCACGTAAAGGAAAAGCGCCGTGGCAAACTGCATCACAGCGCGATCAGAATTCCGACGACTAAAGAAAATCAGTTGCGAATGGCAAGGCAGGGAACACCCTGCTGCTGAAGCTGTACGCAGGTCTTTTGCGCTGCATCTGAATCTTTGAAGCCCGTGAAGCGCACACGATAGACCTTGCGACCGCGCGTCGATGGCGAAATCTCGCCTTTTGTACCCGGAACCAGACGGCTCACCACCGGCAGATATTTTGCCTGCAACGCATCAGCACCTGAACGCGATGGGGTCGCTCCAACCTGAACACGCCATGCAGACATCGCAGCTTTCACCAAAAAGCCGCCATCACCCTGCTCGATCCTATTGTCGTCAATCGTATCGGCAATCACATCGGCTTTTGGCTTTTCAGGCATAAGCGGCGAGATAATGGGCAAAGGTGTCTGAACCGAAGCAGTCACGATTTCGTCGACGCCGGTTCCGGCGTCCTCCTTGCCAAAACGTGTCAGCAGCTTTGCCATGCGATCATCACGCTCGCGCGAGGAGCCAGCACCAAGCACAACGCCAACGAGATGCTTGTCATTGATGATCGCGGAGGAAACGAGATTATAGCCCGAAACATCCGTATATCCGGTCTTGATGCCATCAACGCCCTGATAGCGATACATCAGATTGTTGTGACCGTTGAACGGACGTCCTTTGTAAGCGAAGGAACGCTGGGAAAACAACGCATACTCATTTGGAAAATCACGGCGCAGCGACATGCCAAGCACAGCCATATCGCGTGCAGTCGTCAATTGCGTCATCTTTCCGGTCAAACCCGATGGATTGACGAAATAGGTACTCTTCATGCCGAGATTTCGGGCTCTCTGCGTCATCAGGCGACCAAAAGAGGCTTCTGAACCACCCAGATATTCGCCCATGACAGTGGCTGCATCATTGGCAGATACGACAATCATACCGCTGATCGCATCGCGAACCGAAATGGTTTCACCTGCCTTGAGCCAGAGTTTCATTCTGACTTTTGCCGCCGCATTTTTAGAAATCGGCATCTGATCGTCCCAATGAATCCGACCGGTCTTCAAGGCCTCAAAAGCCAGATAAAGGGTCATCATCTTGGCAAGCGATGCAGGCGCATGTTGTACGGTTGAGCCATCCTGCCCAAGAATCACGCCACTATCGGCATCAAACACAACCCATGAAACATTGGCCATAGCGTTGGTTGCACAGAAGATGCTGGCACCAAGCGCAACACCTGCAATCAGCCGGGAGATGCGTGACGATAATTTATGCATGATGGCTCACAAGAAGAGAAAACTCATTGCAAATGAAGTCGAATTGCGGCGTGAAAAAGACGCTTGCTCAACTTGATTTGCATTTCCTGATAAAACCGATTTATCATTAACGAATTCTGAGCAACACACAATAAATCAACAATTTTTAACAGTTTTTCAGCGCCTGGGTGATGAAACTCGCCAGAATCGCCAGGGCAAATACCACCGAAATTCGTCTGAAAGTTCTCTTGGCACAGGGTCAAAACCGTGAGTCCCCATGGGACCACAGCGCATGATACGAAAAAGCCCCATCCAGCTGCCGTTCCACAATCCGTAACGAGCAACAGATTCGTAGGTATATTCTGAACAGGTCGGCATATGGCGGCAGGAATTGCCGATAAAGGATGAAAGCGTGAGCTGGTAAAGTCTGATCAAACCCGTCCCCAGCACCCTGCCCGGTGTTTTGCGCCAAGGATCGGTAAAATTGCGGGTTTGTCGCTTCTTATTGATCGCAGCCTTGGCCGGATGATCTTTCCCGCAATTGCACATCAGGCGGCCTGCACCTTTTCCTCGATTTGACGGATGCAGTCGACAACTGCATCAAATGTCAAAAGCGTTGAAGCATGACGGGCTTTGTAGTCTCGCACCGGTTCAAAATATTTCAGATCTTCAAAACGACCGTCAGGTGCAGGACCATTTTCCTTGAGCATCTTGTACATAGAATCGCGCGCAACGCGCAATTCCTGCGCCGTGCAACCGACCACATTGCGCGCCATAACTGAGGATGACGCCTGCCCCAAAGCGCAAGCCTTCACCTCATGTGCAAAGTCCGTAACCACCCCATCCGCCATCTTGAGATAAACAGTCACTGTCGAACCGCACAATTTTGAATGAACAGTCGCCACGGCATCAGGCTCCGCAATGCGTCCCAGTCGTTCAATGTTCCCTGCAAATTCAAGGATACGTTTGTTATATACATCGTCTATCATTGAGATGAACCTTCCGCCTTACCGGATAAAAATGCAAAATTGTCGTCCGGTAACGGTTTGAAGTTGCATTTTCCTGTCTATATAATAGGCAGTGCGCAGCTGCGCCATGGTCAGATTATCGCATGGTTATGAAGTCGCACAAATATCCGTCCGGCAGCTTGGTGTTGCCGGATCAATACATCGCACGTTCGCAAGACGCATCGCTGTATTGTCCGTTTAACTCGTCTCCTCCGTGAAGGAGACTACTGGAGAATACGAATGGACGCTCGCATCCTTCCGATCGATAACGAACCCATTGTTTCCAAAGAATCGCCAAAGCCAACACAGGCCGAAGCAGAAGCTGCTGTGCGAACCCTTCTTCGCTGGGCCGGCGACAATCCCGACCGTGAAGGGCTTCTCGATACGCCCATGCGTGTTGCAAAATCCTATAGCGAACTTTTTGGTGGCTATGATGAGAGCCCGGAAGATGTGCTGGGCACGACTTTTGAGGAAGTCTCGGGTTATAACAATATGGTGTTGGTGAAGGACATTTCCTTCTTCTCGCATTGCGAACACCATATGGTGCCAATTATCGGCAAGGCGCATGTCGCCTATCTGCCTGATGGCAAGGTGCTTGGCCTGTCCAAGATTGCACGCGTTGTTGATATTTTTGCCCGTCGCCTGCAAACGCAGGAAAGCATTACCGCGCAGATCGCTGATAGCATTCAGCGTATTCTCAAGCCACGCGGCGTTGCAGTCATGATCGACGCGGAACATATGTGCATGGCGATGCGCGGCATCCGTAAGCAGGGTTCAAGCACGATCACCACCACCTTTACCGGCACTTTTAAGGAAGAAGTGAACGAACAGGTCCGCTTCATGAGCCTTATCCGCAAGTAAAACCAATTTATCAGGCGCAACAATGAGCTTTTTCCCTGCCCAACCTTCCGACAAGAAGGCGATTGAAGAAGGTGCGGTTTTCATGCCGCGCTTCGACGCTTCCGGCCTCATCACAGCCGTCGTGACGGATGCGCATGATGGTGAATTGCTCATGGTCGCACATATGAATGAAGAAGCGCTGCGCCTGACGCTTGAAACCGGGATTGCGCATTATTGGTCGCGCTCCCGCAACACGCTTTGGAAAAAGGGCGAGACATCCGGCAACCTGCAAAGCGTGATCGAACTGCGCACCGATTGCGATCAGGATGCTCTGTGGCTCAAGGTTCGCGTCGCAGGCGATGGCCCAACCTGCCACACCGGTCGGCGCTCCTGCTTTTATCGTCAGGTGCAGTCCGAAAATGGTCAGGTCAGCCTGTCACTGAATGGCTCCTGCGACCACCAGCACTAACGGGCTGCTGTTGAGCATACAAAGGTCGCTCTAAGTTTTTTCTTGGCCTTCAAATCGCAGCATTTATTGTTTCGATACCGTGTTTTGGTAATATCATCAAAACAAGAGGTGCTTAATCGATATGCGTGCATGGGGTCAAAGGCGCAGGGCTGCCAATCCACAAGCCCTGACGCCTGAAGAAGAAATCATCAATCAGCCACAGGTGCGACATCAGCCGCGCCGCATTGCCCTTGCTCTGGGCGGCGGTGCCGCGCGTGGATGGGCGCATATTGGCGTGCTGCGCGCACTTGATGAGGCTGGGATCGAGATTGAAATGATTGCCGGCACCTCAATCGGCGCATTGGTCGGCGGATGCTATCTCGCCGGAAAGCTCGATCAACTGGAAGAATTTGCGCGCAGTCTCACGCGGCGGCGGATGTTCAATCTTCTCGACATCACATTTCGCGGTAGTGGTCTGTTCGGTGGCATGAAGCTTGACAATCGTATGCGTGAGCATCTCGATGGCTTGCGCCTTGAGGAGCTTGACCGCCCCTTCGTGGCTGTTTGCACCGAATTGCACACCGGCCATGAAATCTGGCTTTCAAATGGCCCTTTAGTCGAAGCCATGCGCGCTTCCTATGCACTGCCCGGCGTGTTCGAGCCTGTCCGCTGGCAGGAGCGTGTGCTGGTCGATGGCGCGCTGGTCAACCCGGTTCCAGTCTCCGTATGCCGCGCCTATGAACAACGCTTGGTTCTCGCTGTGAACCTTCATTACGATCAGTTCGGACGTGCAGCCGTCATCAAACATGCACAGTCGCAGCGCGAAAATCTCACCGAAGCCATACAAGGCGGCAAAGAAAACCGCCTCGGTATAACGGGTGTGATGATGGAAGCTTTCAACATCATTCAGGACCGCATTTCACGCGCGCGTATGGCTGGCGATCCACCGGATGTGTCGCTGATGCCGACCGTTGCACAAATCGGCCTCGCAGATTTCCACCGCGCATCTGAGGCAATCGACATCGGCTATGCAGAAACCGTCAAAAGACTGGAAGACATTAAGCGCCTTCAGGGGATCAGCGGCTGATAACTCATTATTTTTCTATTATTTTCAAAAAGATTGGGCGAAGTTCAAGAATAGGCTTGTGCCTGTCGGATCGATTTGCTAGATGCCTCCTCGCTGACAAGTTCAGCTTCTACCACGTGCGGTCGTGGCGGAATTGGTAGACGCGCAGCGTTGAGGTCGCTGTGGGGCAACCCGTGGAAGTTCGAGTCTTCTCGACCGCACCATTCTCTTTCAGAATTATCATTTACATTGAAAATGTCGCTCCGCGATCTGGTTAACCACCAGATTAAGCTGAGTTCTTTGCATTTTAAAATCAAGCGTTTAAGCGCATCACAAAATAAATTCAATCAATTGTGCTCAACTGAAAGAATAGCCTTGTGCAGTCGAAACTGATTTGCTAAATGCCCTCTCGCTGACAGTGTTCAGCTTCTACCACACAGTGCGGTCGTGGCGGAATTGGTAGACGCGCAGCGTTGAGGTCGCTGTGGGGCAACCCGTGGAAGTTCGAGTCTTCTCGACCGCACCATTTACCACCCTATATCAGTGTTTTTATCCAAATAAATCAATACCTTAGTTTTTAAGGTGTCCCACATCAAGACCATGCGTGGGACACATCTACTCGTTCCATGGCGCCAAGAGCCAGCTTCCAACGCTCAACTCTCCGGGTATAAACCTCGGATGTTTTCGCTTCGGAATGGCCGAGGATTGCCATGATTTCGTATTGGCTGCACCCCTGTTCTGCCAGCAATTCGGCAAGCCCCTTGCGAACGCCGTGAGCTGACAGCATCGGCAGGCCGGCATCCTTGCACCATCGCTTAAACATCGCGGACATACTGTCCCCGCTTGCGAATGGCTTGCCGCCACGACCGAGAACATAAGTGCCGCCTTGAACCGTAGGCGTGCGGGTGGCCGTCTTCAGGGTGTCATTAAGCATGGAATAAGGACCCCATTTGAGGGGTTATCGGCATCCAAACGGGACCCCTTATTTAAAGGGTAACATGACCTTCGATTTCAATCGG
>NZ_JAYEXN010000031.1:0-36887 GCF_044435015.1 Ochrobactrum sp. S1502_03 | reverse complement strand
TTTCAGTCCAGGCCATGTGATCCTCCGTAGTCTTGGTAAACCACAGAGAATCATAAACTCCTGAAATCGCTCAACTTAATTTTCGGTTCGGCTCTAAAACATTTCCAGAACAACTGCTAGCGGTTTTGCTCGAGATAGAATGCATGAAACAAAAACGGCGGGGATTCCCCGCCGTTTTCTATTCGCGTGCGCTCAGTTTACATCACATGAATAGATGCTGAACTTCAGGCATATCAATAATGCCCAGGGAGAGTGCCGTCGCAACTGCAGATGTCCTGTTGGAGCAATTGAGTTTGATCTTGGCATTCTGCAGATAGGTGACAACCGTCCAGCGGGCGATGCTGAGAATATCCGCAATCTCGCCGTCCGTTTTCCCGCTCGCCGCCCAGCGCAAGCAATCCACCTCACGGGGCGTTAACAGTCCATTTGCGGAATTGGCGTCTTTGCAGCCACAAAGCGAACTGTGGATGATGCCCGAAAGGCTGAGCAGACGCGGCCGCATACGCGCGATGAATTGTTCATGATCTTCATCCGTCACTTCAAAGCTAAACAGCGTGCAACCCATTACACCCTTTTGATTGCGCGCTGAAACTCCAATGAAAAGATTGCCAAGACCGTGCTTTTCGGCATCCTGTTGTAGCTCCATCACCGCAGGGCATACCTTCGCATCATCCGCCAAATTTCTGACAATGCCGCTGGCATCATTGCGAAAATACGGTGCATCTTCCTGAAAAATCGGATCAATCACGAAGTAGTTTTTCGTGGAGTAGCGTGTCGACCAGCTTACGGGAACGGTCATCACAACGGTCAGATCATCAGCACTGACTTTTGTGTTGTCACCCATACGCCCCCTGAAAGTATGAATGATATGACGGCAGCCTATCTCATCACGAATACGCTGCAGCAGGGAGAGCACATCACTTTGAAAAGAAAGACCGAAAAACGTTTTTTTGAAGTTTGGAAAGTGAATCAAATCTAAAGTCATTGGCTAATATTCCTTAGCATATAAATATTCAAAACCCATATTTGAGGCTGAGCACTTCTCCTGAGAACCGACACTGTAAGTGCATCAATTCGCCATAAGTCAGATAAAAAATACGTCTTAAATCAACTCGCAATTTTTTCGTTGCAAATATGCATTTGCATGAAAAGCGTTGGGAAATGTGGTTAACGGGTCAAAAAAATAGATTTGTTACAAAAAATAACCAAATTGTGATCGAGCCATAAAGCGGGTGTTTCATTTCTAAACACCTTGCGCGTTTTTTCCAAAAGCTCTGAAGAAAAAATCAACGGCTGATTCTACGTTTTTTCTGATTGATTCTGGCGATGGCGGTTCTGAAAGAGTACCGAAAAGACGCGGACGATACATACCCGCCAAAAACAAATCCGTGAGCTGGTAGGCTTTTTCCATGACGTCAAATGGCTCAAGCTCGCCTGCCTTGATCATCCGGTCCATATAATCAGCCATGACAATCAGGCTGCGCTTGGGGCCGCGTTCATAAAAACGCGCCGCAAGTTCCGGTTTGCGCTCACTCACGCCGATGATGATACGCTGCGCGCGGACTGCTGTTGATGAGGTAATAAGTGTTACCAAGGCTATGCCGAATTCCACAAGTTCCTGACGCGATGAAAATCCACGATCAAGCGTCTCCACCAATTTACTGAACAGCGTCTGCCGATAATGCTCGCAAAGCTCTACAAAAAGGTCTTCTTTGGAGTTAAAATAAACATAAATCGTCCCCTTGGAAACGCCGGCTTCGCGGGTAATGTCGTTCATGCTGGCGGCATCAAAGCCCATGCGCAGAAAAACACTCTGCGCGCCTTCAAGGATCTGCATGCGCTTTATAGGATCCTGTCCCGCACCCAGACGTGTGCGCGAGCCATCACTATCAGGTTCATCGGTGAACCGACCCACTTCGCGCTCCTCAACAGCTACATAATCAACATTTTCTATGCAGCGTTCACGATTCATTGTGCAATCTCTTCATTATTTTCGAACCAAGCGGTTCGATCACTCTTGATATGGGAAACTTATTGCTCTAAGTCAACATCGAACCAAGCGGTTCATTGAAGCGGTTGTAAAGAAAGTTTGCCTCATGTCCGCCCACAAATCTGTCGATACGGCTGATATCCGCCCATTTCCGAAACATTCCGTTCTGGATGATCAGAGCAAGGTAGATGCAGACCCGATCAGTGAGCGGTCATCGCCCCACACCGAGCCACATGCAGCAACGCAGGATCTGAAAAAGGCGGACGCTGGCAATAAAAAAGGCTTCGGTAAGCGCGTTGTGCTTCCCGGCATTCTCATTGCGGCTGTGGCGGGTGGCCTCTGGTACGGTTATGACTGGTGGACCGTGGGCCGTTTCATGGTCTCGACAGATGACGCTTATGTGCAGGGCGACATTGCATCGATTGCACCAAAAGTGACCGGCTATATAGAAAACATTCCGGTTGTTGCCAATCAGGCCATCAAGGCTGGCGATGTGATTTTCCAGCTTGATTCTGGCGATTATCAGATTGCACTTGATGATGCTGAAGCCAAGCTCAACACGCAGAAGCAGACGCTCAATCGGATCACGGCCCAAATAGATGCCGCAAAAGCGAGCCTGCAACAGGCCCAGGCCGACGAGCAGGCTTCACAGGCAGTTTTGAAGAATGCCGAAAGCACGATGGTGCGCGTCCAGAAGCTGCACGATACCCGTTTCTCTGCGCAATCTGAACTCGACAACGCACAATCTTCGCTCGATCAGGCGAAGGCAAAGCTTGCGGGTTCAAACGCCCAGATCGCTTCAGCCAATGCCAATATTGAGGTGCTGAATGCGCAATATAAAGAGCAGGAAAGCACCATTCGCTCGCTGGAACTTGCACGCGATAAAGCTGCGCGTGATCTCAGCTTCACCACTCTGCGTGCGCCTTTTGATGGTGTTGTCGGTAATCTTTCCGGTAAGAAGGGCGATCTTGTAACGCCCGGACAGAAGATTGCAGCGCTTGTTCCTGTGAACGCGCTCTATATCGACGCCAATTTCAAGGAAACGCAGCTCAGCCATATCAAAACGGGTGAAACAGCACGCATCTATGTGGATGCGATTGATGGTCCATACATTGAAGGCAAGGTTGCATCCGTTGCTCCGGCGTCAGGCGCCGTGTTCTCGCTGCTGCCCCCTGAAAATGCGACGGGTAACTTCACCAAGATTGTTCAGCGCGTTCCAGTTCGCATCACAATTCCTCAGGATGCGCTCGATTCAGGCAAAATCCGCGCCGGTCTCAGCGTGACCGTGGATGTCGACACACGCACTGCGCCAGACGATAAGGCCAAGCAATAAAAGCGATTGCGCTTATGAGATGACGATATGGTGGTGCGGCTTTCATGTCCGCACCACCTTCCTTTGTTGAATTTCGGAGTGCGCCTTCATGGCTGCAAACACCACCATGGGGCCAATGGCTCCGGCAGATGATCGGATCGATCCCAAGAAGGCCATTGCCTTTCTTGCGATGGTGTTCGGCATGTTCATGGCCATTCTGGATATCCAGATTGTGTCGGCATCGCTGTCAGAAATTCAGGCTGGCCTCAGTGCCAGTTCCGATGAAATCTCCTGGGTTCAGACATCTTATCTGATTGCCGAAGTCATTATGATTCCGCTTTCTGGCTTTCTCGGACGCCTTGTGTCCACGCGGGTTCTGTTCACGGTTTCAGCCGCGGGCTTCACGCTGGCCTCCATGCTCTGCGCCACTGCGACCAGCATCGATCAAATGATCGTCTATCGCGCTATACAGGGTTTTATCGGCGGCGGCATGATCCCAAGTGTGTTTGCGGCAGCTTTCACAATCTTTCCACCATCCAAGCGATCCATCGTGTCTCCGATGATCGGCCTCGTCGCAACACTGGCGCCCACAATTGGCCCCACTGTTGGTGGCTATCTCAGTCACGCTTTTTCATGGCATTGGCTGTTTCTGGTCAATGTCGGCCCCGGCATTCTCGTCACCATCGCTGCATGGAACCTGATCGATTTCGATGAAGGCGACAGCTCTCTGCTGAGCAAGTTCGACTGGTGGGGTCTCGCTGGCATGGCAGCCTTCCTTGGTTCCATGGAATATGTGCTCGAAGAAGGCCCCCGCAATGACTGGTTACAGGATGAAGCCATTTTCATCATGACCGGGATTATGACAATCGGCGGTATCATATTCTTCTACCGCGCCTTCACAGCCGAAGAGCCCATTGTAGATTTGCGGGCTTTCAAGAACGTCAACTTTGCCTTTGGCTCTCTGTTTTCATTTGTCATGGGTGTCGGCCTTTACGGCCTCACTTATCTTTATCCGCTCTATCTGAGCAGTATACGCGGATACGACGCACTCATGATCGGCGAAGCACTGTTTGTGAGCGGTCTTGCCATGTTCTTCACGGCACCCCTGGCGGGTTTCCTGTCCAATCGCATGGACCCGCGTCTCATGATGATGATCGGTTTTCTTGGCTTTGCAGCCGGAACCTGGATGGTCACGGGCCTGACGGCCGACTGGGATTTCTATGAGCTTCTCATACCGCAAATCTTGCGTGGCTGCTCGCTGATGCTGTGTATGGTGCCGATCAACAATCTGGCGCTCGGAACCCTGCCCCCGGCATTGATGAAAAATGCCTCCGGCCTGTTCAACCTGACGCGTAACCTTGGCGGCGCTGTTGGTCTCGCCGTCATCAATACCATTCTGACCCGCCGCAGCGATATGCATTATGAGCGGATGGCTGAGCATGTTCGCTGGGGCAATGCCCAGGCCGAGCAGATGCTGGCCAATCTGACGGCCAAATACAATGCCGCCGGGATGGATGGCGCAACGATTGCAATTTCCAAAATGTCGGGCATGGTGCGCCAGCAAGCAACCCTTATGTCCTTCATCGATGTCTTCTTCATCCTGACGATGATGTTCTGTTCGCTTGCAGTTTGTGCGATCCTGTTACGCAAGCCAAAAGCCGGTGCCGGAGGTGGTGGCGGTCACTAAACTGCAACCACCAAGCTTGAAAACTCAGGTTCAAACGAAGCTGATCCAGCTTCGTCCTCCGTTCATTAATTTTCATTTGAAAGCCACTTGCGCGCGTCATGCCGCCAGCAGACTAAAGCCTGTCGTTTTGGGAAAAGCCTCTCTTATAAATGTGACAGCGGCGAAAGCTCTGTCACATTTATTGTCATAAAAATGCAGTTCAACCTTATGGGTCAATTGCTAAGTGCCTGAAAACGTGTTTCACTTTCCACCGCTGACATTTTGTGACAAGCCGCGATCTGTCATCCAACCGTCATCTATGGCGGCTATCGGGAGTGCGCGAACACTGGAATCGACCGGGAGCGTTCGTCCGACTTAACAGGGGAGTCTAACAATGCTTGCTTTTACTGCGCGTCTGCTGTCTCTATCGACGGCAATCGCTGTTGGCGGAGTTTCTATTGCTGCTGCCGAACCATCAGCCGAACTCATCGCCGCTGCCAAGGCAGAAGGCCAATTGACAACGATCGCTCTCCCGCACGACTGGTGTGGCTACGGCGAAATCATCAAAAGCTTCAAAGACAAGTATGGCCTCAAGGTCAACGAGCTGAACCCTGATGCGGGTTCCGGCGACGAAATCGAAGCCATCAAGGCAAACAAAGACAACAAAGGCCCTCAGGCTCCTGACGTTATTGACGTCGGCTTTGCTTTTGGCACGACAGCCAAGAAAGACGGTCTGATCCAACCTTACAAGGTCTCAACCTGGGACGAAATTCCGGATAGCGCCAAGGACCCAGAAGGTTACTGGTATGGCGACTATTACGGCGTTCTTGGTTTTGAAGTAAACAAAGACATCGTCAAGGACGTCCCTCAGGATTGGGAAGACCTGCTCAAGAGCGATTACGCAAACTCGGTTGCTCTGGCCGGTGATCCACGTGTTTCCGCACAGGCAATCCTCGGCGTTCATGCAGCCGGTATCGCCCGTGGTGGAGAACCGGGCGCGGAAGCTGGCAAAAAAGGCCTCGAATTCTATAAAGAACTCAACGCAAATGGTAACTTCGTTCCAGTCATCGGCAAGGCTGCTTCGCTGGCGCAGGGTTCGACCCCGATCATCATCCGCTGGGATTATAACGCGCTCGCAGACCGTGATACGCTCAAAGGCAATCCGGCAATCGAAACCGTGATTCCAAAGTCGGGCGTTGTTGCTGGCGTTTACGTGCAGGCCATCAGCGCTTACGCACCGCATCCAAACGCTGCCAAGCTCTGGATGGAACACATCTACTCTGACGAAGGCCAGCTTGGCTATCTGAAGGGCTACTGCCATCCGATTCGCTTCAATGCGATGGCGAAAGCTGGCAAGATTCCACAGGAACTGCTCGACAAGCTGCCACCGGCAGAATCCTATGAAAAGGCAATCTTCCCAACGCTTGAACAGATTGAAACCGCTCAGGAAGAAATCACCAAGAACTGGGATAGCGTCGTCGGCGCAAACGTTCAGTAAGCGATTTCATCTCGCCCTGTTTATGCCTGTGACGACCAGAAATGGTCGTCACAGTGCTTCCAAAACAGATATAGAAAGAACGCATGAATTCATCAGCCGAAACAATCGCGCCAGTTAGCAGGGTGCGTAAGCGTCAACTGCCGCTTTCATATGTTGGCGTTGCGCCTTTTTTCCTGTTTGCCATTCTCTTCCTTTTATGGCCGACCATGTATCTTATTGTCGGCGCGTTTCAGGACCCGAACGGCAATTTTACGCTGAAAAATGTCTACGACCTTTTCCAGCCTCAAATTATGAGTGCCTATTGGGTTTCGATTAAAGTGAGCCTCGCATCTGCCATCGGCGGTGCATTGATCGGCTTCTTTCTGGCCTGGGCCGTTGTGCTTGGCAATCTGCCGCGCTGGCTGCGCCCGACCGTTCTGACATTCTCAGGTGTTGCATCGAATTTCGCTGGCGTTCCGCTGGCCTTCGCGTTTCTCGCGACGCTTGGCCGGACCGGCTTCGTGACGATCCTGTTGCGTGAGTGGTTCGGTTTCAATCTTTACTCGACCGGCTTCAACCTCTTGAGCTTTTTTGGTCTCACAATCACCTATTTGTTCTTCCAGATTCCGCTGATGGTGCTTATTCTGACCCCTGCCCTCGACGGTCTGAAAAAAGAATGGCGTGAAGCCTCTTCGATCTTAGGTGCCACCAATCTGCAATATTGGCGCATGGTAGCTTTCCCGATTCTCTGGCCAAGCCTGCTCGGCACAACACTGCTATTGTTCGCAAATGCCTTTGGAGCAATTGCCACGGCCTATGCATTGACCGGTTCTTCGCTCAACATCGTTCCGATCCTGCTTTATGCGCAGATCAGAGGCGACGTGCTGCATAACCAGAATCTTGGCTATGCACTGGCGCTTGGCATGATTGTGATCACCGGACTTTCCAATCTTCTTTACATCTGGCTGCGTATGCGTGCCGAAAGGTGGCAGCGATGAAGAAAGGTTTTAACGCCCAGAAAATCGGGGCATGGATCGCTTTCCTGATTGGGGCGATCTACTTCATCGTGCCATTGATCGGTACTTTTGAGTTTTCATTGCGTATGCGCCGCGGCGAATATTCCTTTGATGCCTATCGTGTTGTTTTCAGCGATCCGAATTTTCAGGCCACATTCAGCTATTCGATTGTGCTCGGCATCCTGACCATCATCTTCGGCGTGCTTCTTGTCGTGCCAACGGCTTATTGGGTACGTCTGCGCCTGCCGCATCTGCGCCCGTTGATCGAATTCATCACCCTGATGCCGTTGGTTATTCCGGCAATCGTCATCGTGTTTGGCTATCTGCGCATCTATAATTCGTCATCATGGCTGCCATTCACCTCATCAACGCGTGCAACCGACCTGTTGCTGATGTTTGGCTATATGACGCTCTCGCTGCCATACATGTATCGCGCCGTCGATACGGCCATGCGCACGATTGATGTTCGCACATTGACGGAAGCGGCCCAAAGTCTTGGCGCAGGCTGGGGCCGGATCATGTTCAAAGTCATTTTTCCCAATGTCATGTCGGGGGTGATGAGTGGTGCGTTCATCACTTTTGCGATCGTTATCGGCGAGTTTACGCTTGCCTCGCTGCTCAATCGTCCGGCCTTCGGCCCCTATCTCCAGCTCGTCGGCGCAAACCGCGCTTATGAACCCTCCGCGCTGGCGATCATCTCCTTTGGCATTACATGGCTCAGTATTATCATGTTGCAACTCGTTTCACGCCTTAATAAATTCAAGACAACCGCCGGGTAACCTTCATGGCTTTTCTTAATCTCAAGCACCTGAAAAAAAGCTTCGGCGCCAATACCGTCGTCCACGATTTCAATCTCGCCGTCGAAAAGGGTGAATTCGTTTCCTTCCTCGGACCTTCGGGCTGCGGTAAGACAACGGTCCTGCGCATGATTGCAGGCTTCGAAAGCGCCGATCAGGGGGCAATCGAAATTGATGGCAAAGATGTCGTTGATTTGAAGCCTAACCAGCGCAACATCGGCATGGTCTTTCAGGCCTATGCGCTGTTTCCAAACATGACCGTTGCCCAGAACGTCGCCTTCGGGTTGCGCGTATCAGGCAAGCCAAAGGCTGAAATCGACGCGACGGTCAAGGAAATGCTCAGCCTGATCCGGCTGGAACATCTCGCCGACCGCTATCCTTATCAGATGTCAGGTGGTCAGCAGCAGCGTGTGGCACTGGCGCGCGCACTTGCAACCAAACCGCAAGTGCTTCTGCTCGACGAACCCCTCTCCGCACTTGATGCCAAGATCCGTATTTCTCTGCGTCAGGAAATCCGGGCGATCCAGCAAAAGCTCGGCATTACCACGGTTTTTGTGACCCACGATCAGGAAGAAGCACTTTCCATTTCTGATCGTATTGTCGTTATGCATGAAGGCAAGGCCGATCAGATCGGCACACCTTTCGATATCTATAACCGCCCTGCGTCGCGCTTCGTCGCCTCCTTCGTCGGCACGCTCAATATGCTGGAAGCATCGGTTGCCGAACCAGACCAGAACAGCATCGAGCTCGACGGATGCACGATCAAGGTGAATGAAGAACTTGGGCATCACGAAAAGGGCAAAACGATCACGCTCGCCCTGCGCCCGGAAGCGGTCAGCCTTGAAGCGCGCAAGAGCCATGACACATCGCTTGATGCAACCATCGAAGATGTCCACTTTCTTGGCTCGGTTATCAGAACCCGCGTTGCCCTTGGCAATAATCAGCTTTCATTCGACACGTTCAATGATCCGGCGCTTAAACCACCACAACGTGGCGACAAGGTCATTGTGCATTTTGCAGCACATGATTTGCTCGTTTTGGCAGATTAACACCAAAAAAGCCGCCCAAACGGGCGGCTTTTTTGTACTTTCATGCAATCAGGGCTGCAATATCTCAGTTCCATGGGCCGTGGAAATCGCCTTCTTTGTCCACACGCTTGAAGCCGTGCGAACCAAAAAAGTCGCGCTGGCCCTGAATGACATTGGCCGTACCCTGCGACTGCGTAAAGCTGTCGAAGTAGCTCAATGCCGAACTGAGTGCTGGAAGCGGCAGACCTGCAAGCGCAGCCTGTGCAACGATCTTGCGAAGGCCTTTCGATGCCTTGCCCATGCGTTCAACAAAGGCCGGAACCAGCAGAAGATTTTCGATGTCCTGACCTTCAAAAGCCTGTGCAATATCGTCGAGGAACAGCGAACGGATGATGCAGCCTTCGCGCCAGATACGCGCCGTTGTAGCGAGCGGAATATTCCAGCCATGTTCCTTTGACGCTGCGGCCAGAACGGCAAAGCCCTGCGCATAGGCGACGATCTTTCCAGCCAGAAGCCCCTGCTCAAGATCAGCAAGAAACTGCGCCTGATCAGCAATATCGAGTTTGCGCGGCGCAGGATTATAAGCTTTTTCCGCAGCCTGACGTTCAGCTTTCAGCGACGAGATTGAACGTGCATCAACCGCAGCTTCAATGCCAGTCGCAGGCACACCGAGCATCTGCGCTTCAATCGCAGACCAGCGACCTGTACCCTTCTGCCCGGCCTGATCAAGGATCATATCGACCATCGCCTTGCCAGTTTCAGGATCGGTAGCCTTCAGAACTTTTGCTGTTATTTCAATGAGATAGGAATTTAGCGGGCCGGCATTCCATTTCTCGAACACATCACCGATTGCAGGCGCCGAAAGGCCAAGACCATCACGCAGAATACCATAAATTTCGGCAATCATCTGCATGTCAGCATATTCAATGCCGTTGTGAATCGTCTTTACAAAATGGCCTGCGCCATCAGGGCCGACCAGAGCGCAGCAAGGCTCGCCGTTATATTTTGCAGCCGCAGCCAGAAGAATTGGTGCGATGCGGTCATAGGCTTCTTCAGTACCGCCAACCATCATGGATGGACCATGGCGTGCACCTTCTGCGCCACCCGATACGCCCATGCCGACAAAGGTCGGATCGTTAGGACCAAGCGCTTTCAGACGGCGCATCGTGTCACGATAATCGGAGTTACCCGCATCAATCATGATGTCGCCCTTCTCAAGATAAACCTTAAGACGGGTGGTTTCGGCGTCAACGGGCGCGCCAGCCTTGATCAGAAAGATGATCGGACGTGGCTTGCGGATATTGTCAGCCAGTTCTTCAAAGGTCGCGCAAGGGATGATCTTGTCACGCAGAGCACCAGCTTTTTCGATGAATGCTTTCAGCACGGGCTCGTCGCGGTCATAAACGGCTACCGTGTAGCCCTTCTCGGCGATATTCAGCGCAAGGTTCGAACCCATGACGCCGAGACCGACCATACCGATATCTGCTTTTTCCATTTTTTGCCCTTTTGAAACACAGCCAACTGGCTTGCCGTAGAGAAATAGAGAGCCGACAGACTGGGCTGTCATAGCTGTTGCTGTCGCATTATTTAGCGCCAGCTTATACCAGTCTGTATCCTATTCTTGGATGATCTAGGGCATATGACACAAATTTGATAGAGCCTTTTCTGAGAAACTAACCGATTTAAATGCTCAAACACGCTCGAGTTTCTCATGTGGCAACGGTGGTAGCTCAATCTTGATATGATCACCAGCCTGCACATTTCCACCCGCAAGAACGATCGACATGACGCCAGCTTTACGCACCAGTTCGCCATTTTCCGTTTTATCGAGGACAGCGCCCAAAAGCCCCTTCTCAAATTTCTCAATCTGCGAACATGGATTACGCAAGCCCGTGAGTTCAAGGACAACATCGGACCCAATTTTGAGAAGGGTCGATTTGGGCAGTGCGAGCAGATCGATCCCGCGCGTGGTGATGTTTTCACCCAACTGTGCAGGCGCAATGTCAAACCCCTTCTCTGTCAGCTCATCGAACAGTTCGGCTTGAATGAGATGGACCTGACGCAGATTGGGTTGCGTGGGATCTGCCCTCACACGCGACCGATGTTTGACGGTCACTCCCTTGTGCGCATCGCCTTCAACACCCTCGCCAGCGACAATGCTTATCTCTGAAACCAGCTGTTTCGAGAAGTGATGCTTCGCATCGCGTGCAACGGCTACAACAATTCCACTCATATTTTTACCTTGATCACATGAAGAGAGACGTCGGCGGCAAAGCCAGTCGTAATCCCGCATATCATGCGATATACAGTCGATGAAAGACAAGGGTATTGCGCAGGGGTAGGCGGTAAAACCATGACGAACAAGCAGCGCGACGGCAAGGATTTTCGCTGGGGCATCTGGGGTACAGGCACGATTGCCAATGCTTTTGCTGCCGATATTCAGGCAAGCAGCGCTATGCGCGTGAGTGCTGTCTGTTCGCGTTCCATGCAGAGTGCAGAGGATTTCAAAAGCCGCATCGGTGCGGATCAAGCCTTTAATGATGCTGCTGCCTTTCTCAACAGCGCGGAAATTGATGCGGTTTATATTGCCACGCCCAATGCCATGCATGTGCCGCAAACCTTGCAGGCCATTGCCGCTGGCATAGCGTGCCTCACGGAAAAACCGCTGACGCTTGATGCCGACGGCGCCAACCAGATCGAAGCAGCAAGCAAAGCGCATCATGTCTTTGCCATGGAAGCCATGTGGAGCCGCTTTCTTCCGGCAATTCATGCCACCCGCGAGTATATCAAAGCGGGGCGAATCGGAATGGTTAAGCGCATTGAGGCCGATCTGTCCTATTTTCGCGAAGAAGACCCAAAAAGCCGCTTTTTTGATCCCGCGCTTGGTGGTGGTGCGGCCTTTGATCTGGGCGTTTATCCGGTTTCGCTAGCGCTCAGTTTTCTCGGATTGCCCGATGCGGTGAGCGGTCGCTGGATACGCGCAAAGAGCGGCGTCGATATGCGTACAGTAATTGAGCTGACCTATCCCCATGCCAAAGCCCATCTTTCCTGTGGCTTTGATCATGACGGCGAAAACCGAATGCTGATTGAAGGTACCAAGGGTGCGATTATGCTGCATGCACCGTTTCTCAAGGCACAACGGCTCACGATCTTTTCGGAAAGCGTGCTGAATTCAGCCATCGGGCCAAAAGGACCGGGCGGCCTGGTTGGAAAAATTCTCAACCGCCTGCCGCTTCCGGGCAGAACCGTTGAGCATCATCCATTCTCAGGCAACGGACTTCAATTTCAGGCGCAAGCCGTGCGCAATGCCGTGACACGCGGCGAGACTTTAAGCCCGATCATGCCGCTTGAACACAGTGCTGCGGTTGCAAACATCATCAGCACTGTGCTTGCGCAAAAGCCGAATTAGAAGCTGCTCTGCACCTTATAGGGTGCTGCATTTTCGCCAGCATTGTTGAGTGCAAGGGCCACTTCGGTGATGTGCAAAGCCACATTACCAGAGAAAAACGCAGCCTCACCTGTTTCAATGGCGCGCGCCTGATCCGCCACGCCACGCATGAAATCAATCTGTGACGGGAATGACGGCAGGCTGACCGTGTTCCCCTTTGGATAAGCGAGCTTGCTGCCGACAGCGGGTTTCCACGCCAGCGTCTTACCAAGCTTTGCTTCCAGACGCCCAAAAACGCGCGACAGGATGGAACGCTTTCTCTCTGTCGATTCAAGACGAACCGCAGAGCGATTGTCCCAGAGATCATCGACAGTAATGGAGCCTTTGTCGGCCACGATTGTCAGGCTGCGATCTTTCGGCATGGCAAGGCCGGACGTCAGACGTGCAACAAGACCGGATTTAAAACGCAGGCAACCCACGGAAAAATCTGGTGCCATACGCAGATGCTCCGTTCCCGGTCCTTTGTTCTGGAAGGTGATTGAGGAAAAAGCCGTCACGCTTTCCACAGGACCAAACAGCGATACGAGCCATGAAAGTGCATAACCTGCATGTTCCAGCGTACAGCCAATCTCAAACTCATGCAGACCCGGCCAAGGTGCACCCGATTGCGAGCGCCATGTCGCCCATTTGTCGCGGAAAACCGGGCCGTCTTCCATTTCGGCATAGACCAGCCGCGGCGTACCAATCTCGCTTATGGAAGTCGCAACAAGCTTCTGTGCATCGCTCAAAGCGTTGGCGGGGGCAGCGGCCAGTGTCAGTCCGTTTGCAGCCGCAAACTCAACCAGTTCCTTGGCATCGTTGAAATCCATGGCCAGCGGCTTTTCCGAATAGACGTGCTTGCCCGCTTCAAGCGCTGCGCGCGAAATGGCGTAATGGTTCTCCGGCGTTGTCAGGTTAAGCACAATCTGCACATCTTTATCAGCAAGGATTGCTTCAAAGCTTTCATAGGCACGAACATTATAATGCGAAGCAAAGACTTTCAGGCGCTCTGCCGAGCGATCAAAGGCACCGAGCAGCTTAAGCTGCGGGTAATTGCGCAGCGTGGTCATGTAGTAATCGGCGACGAAGCCCGTGCCAATGATCGCGATATTCATGATTAACTCCGGGATTATACAGACCGCTTGGGAATGGTGACTTTCGCTGTCATGCGCAAGCCAAAGATCGCAAAGATGAGCATGAGCCAAACCGGGTCCATGCGGCGGAAGAAAAAGCTTTCCAGCATCGCGTTCAGCGTGCCGAAAAACACAAACATGAGAAAAAAGTCTGCGAGAAGCAGGTTTTCTCGCGTTGGCCTGCACCGCATATAGTTGACCAGCGGCATGACAATGATCACAAAAATTGCGCAGATAAGACCGATGAGCCCCGTGGACAGCGTGATGTCGAGATAGCCGTTATGGCCATGCACGATGCCGCGCACATCCCAATCAAGGTAATATGGATTGGCCGCTTCTTTTGCTGCCCCAGTACTCCAGAAGCTTTCATAGCCAAAGCCGGTCCATGGGCGGTTATGCAGCGCTTCAATAGCAAAAGCCCAGATTGATGTGCGCCCGGTGAAAGTCGGGTCCACCGAGAAATTCAGAACAATCTGGTGGAGAGGCTCAAACAGCACCGTGCCGATTGTGAAAAGCGCAAAAGCAAGCTGAATGACCACGATCATAAGTGGCGCCAGCCCACGTACACCAAACATACCCGGGGCAATGACCAGAATCATGGCAAAGGGTACCAGTGCAACCGTGGTTTTTGATCCAGTATGCGCCACGAAGAACAGGGCAAATAATGCAATCAGTGCCCCACTGACCCGCCAGCCGCGTCGCCACAGATAGATGCCACCAAAAGCAAAAAACGCCATAACAGGCCCGGCAATATTCTTATGCGTGAACACCCCGCGCCACAGATATGAGTTTTGTGGCTCGGCAGCGTCAGCGCCATGGGTGCCAAGATTAGGCAACAGCACCACACCAGCATATGAAATCACAATCACAATTGATGCCACTATAAGCAGCATAATGGAATAGCCGTCAGCGTCCTGCGGCAAAGCCAGCACAGCGACTATGGCAAGAACACCGATCAGTGTCAGCATGATCCCGCGAATGGCCGTTCCCAGATCAGGACTGGTGAAGGCCGAAGCGATGAGAATGGCAAACATCAGGCCCCAGCCAAGGCTTGCAAGCCGCAAGACCTTGCGCGGATCAGCAAACATCGCAAGCGCAGCCAGCGAAATAACTCCGACGAGACCGAAGCCAAGCTGATTGACACTATCGCCCGCCTGCTGGCCATCAACGACAACGGCCTGCGAAAACGGGCGAAAAGAAATCAGCAGAATGCAGAATATAATTGTTGCTGCGACGAGCGCGATCTGGCGCATCGTCGCCTTCAACGGATCGAACGAGGCCGTATCAGTTCTTGTCCGGGTTGCGATACTGCTCATTCAAATATCCAAAATGCGCCATCACCCGACCCAGACCGATATGAATAAAGTAAGTGCCGACAGGCGCAAAGCCGGCCGCAAAACCTCTTCTGAGTGCTTTGATCGGCGAATAGGCCAGAAGAGCCAAACTCTTCAGGAACACGCGCACCTGACCAAACGGCTCATCCTTGCGTTTACGCTGCTCAATCAGTGTTGAAAGAACGCCATTGCGCAAACCACGCGAGGTGATCCAGTCGCGTTCCAGACGGCGCGCAGGAATGGTTTCGCGCACGATGCCTTCCGCACACCACGCAACTTTAAAGCCCTTGGCAATAGAGCGGGACAGGAAGTCAGAATCGCCGCCACCAGTAAAGTTGAACTTCAGATCCATAAACGGATAGCTATGCGCTTCCAAAACAGCACGCGCAATCAGCAGGTTGCCCGATGAATAGATGATCGGCACCGGGCCGGTCTTCGTGTAATGAGGCAGGAAAACCGGATGCTTCGCCCACTTTTCAGAATTCGGCTTTTCAAAAATCGGATACTGCGGGCCGCCAACCAGACTGACATCATAACGCTCAGCCGTCGAAACCATATTCTCGATCCAGTCAGGATCGGCCAGTTCATCATCATCAATGACAATGACATATTTGAAATTTGGAAAAAACTTGGCCGCCGTCAGCCAACCGGCATTATAAGCATTGCAATTGCCGCGATGCGACTCGCCAATAAGCATGCCGTTATATTTGCCAGCCTCGAAAAGCGGAGCTGCAACGGTTGCGCCTTCTTTCTTTTCAGTCTCATTCTCGATAACCACCACTGCCCAACGACGCTTTGTCGTTTGCGCATTCAACGTATCGAGGGTTCTGATCAGATGCTCAGGCCGCTTAAATGTAGGAAGAGAAACGACAATATCGATCTCATCATAGGCAAGCCCAGGCGTTTTAGCGATTACTTCAATATGATCCGGTAATTCTATCATCTCGGCTTCCGATTTATTTCAGAGATTTACATTTTTATGTTTATCTTTCCACTATTGATAAACGTTTAAAGAAAAGTTCACTGCATGGCTGTAGAGAGTGGCTTTAGCAAATACTCATTAAGATCGGTTAGGAGCTGAATTGCAACCGTGTCGTCTTGTCTTCGTAACATCACTTGTTCCACATGCGGTCGCTTCGACGGGTTATGAAGTTGCGAATGCCGCCGTTATCGATGGTCTGCGTCGCGCCGGTGCTCATGTCACTGTTCTCGGTTTCACCTGGCCGGGACATCCGGCGGCTGAAAACAAAGACACGATCGTTCTTGGCGAAGTGGAAGTACGCACAGAAGGCGCCGGCATCAAGCGCAAGATCGGCTGGGTGCTGAAATCTTTTCTCACAGGGCTGACGGTTTCGTCGGCAAAGCTGCGGGTTATCCCAGCAATTGAACTGCATAATGCGATCACCGAACTCGGTGAATTCGATGCCTATGTGCTCAACGGTGTGACGCTGCCGGGCGCCTTTGAAGATATTTTCAAGGACAAGCCATCGATTTTCGTTGCGCATAATGTCGAATACCGTTCGGCAGAAGAAAATGCGGCAGATGCCAAAGGCAAGGTTCAGAAATTTCTGTTTGGCCGCGAGGCTAGGATTCTCAAAAAGCTGGAGAGCAGGCTTTGCAAACAGGCAAGCTTTGTCTTCACCTTTGCAGAAGAAGACGGCCCGGCACTGGGCCTCGACAAAAATAAATTTGCAACACTCCCGCTTGTCATGCCGGGCAACAGCGAAACCGTGAAACCGGAGGCAGCCAAATATGATCTCGCGCTCATCGGTACATGGACATGGCACCCCAACCGCATTGGCCTTGAATGGTTTCTGCGCGAAGTCAAACCGCTTTTGCCAAAAGACATCACAATCGCCATCGCAGGCAACACACCCGCCGATCTTATTGCGGCCTGGCCGGGTGTGAATTTCGTCGGCAAAGTGCCTGATGCCACCAAATTCGTTGAAAGTGGCAAACTGATACCTCTGATCAGCCGCGCGGGCACAGGCGTTCAGTTGAAAACGATAGAAACGTTTGAGCTGGGAAAACCAAGTGTTGCCACCGCTCATTCGGTTCGTGGTATTGGCAATATCCCGGCCAACTGCACAATGGCCGACAAGCCTGCTGAATTTGCCGCAGCCATCGTAGAGCGCCTTAAAGCAATCAATGAAGGTGACGATCAAAGACTGGACGGCAAAGCCTTTAAACAGGCACAAATCGCAGGCATGGACAGCGCAATCGCCCGAGGCTTAAAGAAACTTCAGGACGTCACAGGAAAAGCAGACTGAATATGACGCATAGTGCATCCGAAAAACTCGAATACCGAAATATTCTCGGCATCAAGGTTGTCTGTTTCGACTGGGGCAGTTCATTCGCTTATTTTGAAAAGCGAATCGAAAACCGGGCCTTCTTGAAGCAGGGTTGGCTTAATGCCAACAATGCCAATATTGCGCATGAAGACCCGGCCTATATGGCAGCGCTCAAAAATTTTCTGATCCTGCCTGATGGTGTTGGTGTCGATATTGCCAGCAAGGTCGCTTATGGTGAAAAATTTCCAGCCAATCTCAACGGCACAGACTTCATCCCCGGCTTGATGCAGCATATCAAACGCCCGATGAAAGTGGCGTTGCTTGGTGGCGGTCCCGGCGTTGCTGCACACACAGTGCAGCTTTTTGAGAAGCAAATCCCGCAGCACGATTATCGTGTGATCTCGGATGGCTATTTCAAGCCTGCGGATATAGACGGCATTCTGGATCAGCTTAAGGCATATCATCCCGATATGCTGCTGGTGGCCATGGGTGTTCCGCGGCAGGAGCTGTTCATCGACAAATACATCACAGCCGAACATTGCACGATTGCGAGCGCGGTTGGCGCCTTATTCGATCTGCATACCGGCCGCGTGCAGCGCGCACCCCATTGGGTCCGCACGCTCAAAATGGAATGGGCGCATCGCCTGATGCAGGAGCCGCGCCGTCTGGCAAAGCGCTATCTGGTTGGCAATCCAGTGTTTCTCTGGCGTGTTGCAAAAGCAAAGCTGTCAGGGGGCAACCCTTGAAGACAGCTATTGTCACCGCAAGCTGGGATCAGGACTTTGAGCGTTGCAAGCTCTTATGCGAAACCATGGACAAACATGTCACCGGTTTCACCAAGCATTATATTCTGGTCGACAGCAAAGATGTTGCGCTTTTTCGGCAGATAGAGAACGCCAATCGCATCGTGATTGACGAGCGAGATTTGTTGCCGTCCTGGTTGCGAGCCTTCCCCGATCCGACCTATCTCGGGCGCCGTCGCGTCTGGTTGTCGTTTAAAACCAAACCGTTGCGCGGTTGGCATGTACAGCAGTTGCGCCGCATTGCACTGGCAGACAAGGTGGAAGAAGACGGACTGCTTTATACCGATTCCGACACTGCTTTTGTCCGGCCCTTTGATTGCAACACACTCTGGCACGAGGATAAGCTGCGCCTGTTCTACCGGCCCAATGCGCTTGCCAATCCTGAATGGCCGGAACATCCCGTTTGGGCAGAGAACGCAGGAAAGCTTCTTGGCGTCAAGAATGGCAAGAGTGCGCTGAATGACTATATCGGCCAGCTTGTTTCCTGGCGCAGAGATTCGGTCATCGGCATGTGCGAGCGTATCGAAAAGCACACCGGTCAGCATTGGGTTGCTGCCATCGGCAATGTCCGACGCTTCTCCGAATGCTTTATCTACGGCCATTATGTTGATGATATTCTGGATGGCGCAGGCCATTTCCACGACACGCACGATCTGTGTCGCATGCAATGGTTTGCACCGCCACCCACGGAAGAAGAATTCCGCACTTTTATCGCTGAGATGGAACCACATCAGGTTGCCATCGGCATGCAGTCATTCCTGAGCTTGTCGGTTAACGATATTCGCCGGATCATCGGCGCTTAATCTTTTGCCCGGAGTGAACAATACTCCGGGCTTTTTTACACCCGCTTTGCGGGCAATCGCATACTCGTATAGGTGAAAACCAGCGAGAGGACATAGATACCCGCAAAGACAAAGTTAAGCCCGGCAATCCAGTCATTGTTATCGCCATAATGAAGCAGCAGCAGCCAGACAAACAGCGCTTTGGCCGCCGTCATCAGCACCATGCTCAATGTGCGCAAACCAGTCTGGCCACGTGCATAGAGAATTTCTGTCTGATATTCGATCAAATTGCGGAAGCCCGGCACCAACAGCACCAGCGGCAAAAGTCCAACAATCGGCGCAACGCTTGCACCAAGCGCTGTCGGAAAAAATTGCAGAAAGATCACCATGGCGCCAAGACCTGCAACCGAAACCACAAAGACCGCAAATTCCAGCCCTATCTTGATGCGCAGTGAAGCCAGCATATCCGGGCTCCGCATGAGCTTTTGCACCAGCATCATATTAAATGAGCGGATCGGCAGTGCTGTAAGGTCAACCAGACGCATGATAATCGCATAGACACCGGCCGTCGTTGGACCGCCGATGCTCAGAACCAGCAGCTTATCGAGTTCGCTCTGGATGTAAAACAGCAGTTCCGCCCCCATCACGGCAATTGAATCGGAAACACGCCGTATATATAGCCGTGGCTCGAAACGCAGTTTCACCCTTGGGTAAAAGCGCAATGCAAAGATCAAGCCGACAGCATTTGCCCCTGCATACCACCACGCCCAATGCACAACATCATGCTTGGTGGCGAAGAACATGAACAAAACAGCGGCAATAGCACGCATGGTTGTACCAAAAATCACCAGAAGCGCTGAAATACCAAAGCGCCGCAAACCGTTATTGACGATGATGATCATTTCAATCGAACGCCACAACAGCGCCTCGGCGACCACCACAACGGCAAAAGGCAGGAATGATATATCCCGGCCAAAGAAGATGAAATAAACGAGCCAGGAACAGAGCGCGAAAAGCGGCAAAGAAAGCACAAGCGCTGCAAGATAACCTGCGGTATAGGTTCCAAGCAGCAGCGGTTTGACCGTCGAGATACGATAAAGCGGAGAGCTAAAACCAAGCGAAACAAGGCGTGAAAGAACCACACCCGTGCCGGATGCCGTGGCAAAAATGCCAAAATCTCCGGTGGGCAGTGTATTTGCCAGCGCTACAAAATAGAGCAGTGAAACGACCAGACGTCCGGCAGAGCCGGAAAAAAGCGAGAAATAATCCCGCACCATTGCACTGCGGCTACCCAATAATTTCTGGAGTGCTTTCGCGATCACTCAAGGCCTCGTGCTTTATCTTGTGTCACGCTTTAAAGCCGTCTCACCGGCCATGAGATCGAACTTAGCAAAAAAGACTTAATTAAAACCCACTACGCCTTATCATTGATCCGTGCGTTAACCATTTCTTCTCCATAAAAAAACTATAATCAGCAGAAGACTAAGTCATTTCGGGGTACGGACATCTTTGACGATGAGCGGTGAGGACAAACGCAATAAGGGAAGAGAAGAGAAACCTCTTCTTGCATTTTCTGACGCGCCTGAGGCAAGCCGCGAAGAATCCGACACGTCCAAACGTGAAAAGCAAACGATTACCCCGCCTTGGACGCCGCCTGCAACGCCTGAAGAACGCGCTGAACTGTTCCGCAACCAGCAGGAAAAGAAAGCAACGGAAGAACAAGAGGTTTCCGAGCTGCGCGCCCGCATGGCCTCTATCAAAGCCGAGCTTGAACGCAAGATTGCTGAGCGCGAAAATGGCCTGAAAGATCAGGCTGTTGAAAAAGCCAAACCGGAGCCGAATCCTATCGCGACAATCGCAACACAAGCCATCCAACATGAAGTGCGGGATACGGAATGGAAGCCACTGGTTGATCCGCGTGTCGCAATTGAAATCGTCAAAGGGTCTCGTCGATTGCTTCTGGCAACGACCCTGCTCGGTGGCCTTGTAGCGACGCTTTATGCACTGACAATTCCGCAGATGTTCGTGGCCACGACCGATCTTCTGGTCGATCCGCGCAATGTGCGCTCCGTCGGCACTGAGTTAACACCCGGCCAGCTGCCAACGGATGCCTCTTTGGCTATTGCAGAAAGCCAAGCACGGCTGCTTGATTCAAGCAGTGTATTGCTCAAAGTCATTGACCAAGCCAATCTGACGAAAGACCCCGAATTTAACGGAACCTTTGTCCCCACCGGCGTTGCAGGCTTTTTTGCGCAGCTTAAAAGTGTGATCAGCCCCCAGACCCAAAGTGACGGTCAGGCTCTTGAAACGCGTGTTCTCTATAACCTTTATGACAGCGTAACCATCGGTCGCGACCCCAAGACCTTTATCTATTCTGTCTCAGTCAAAACCCGCAGTTCGGAAAAGTCGGCTGAAATCGCCAATCTTATCGGATCCGTTTTCCAGAAAGAACTTGATTCACTGCAGTCGGATGTGGCGCGCCGCAATGCGGACGAGCTTTCCAAGCGCCTTGCCGATATGCGCAGCAGCGTCGAAACGGCAGAAAAAGCGGCAGCAGATTTTCGTGCCTCGCGTGATCTTGTTGATGTCGATGGCAAACTGATCAGCGACAACGATCTGACACGTCTTAACGATCAGCTGACAAACCAGCGCGCTGAAAGCATGCGGCTTCAAGCGCGGATTCAAGTGCTCAACGATGCCAATACAGGCAGCGTCATTTCCGGCACCTTGCCGGAAGATTTACGTTCCAACACATTGACGGCACTACGCGCGCAATATGCGCTTGCGAGCCAGAACGCCAATGGTGCGTCCACCCAGCTTGGTCCGCGTCATCCGCAATTCATTCAGCTTCAGTCGCAAAAGCAGACTGTACTCAATGATATTGATGCCGAATTGCGTCGCATTCGTGCTTCATTGCAGGTCGAAGTCGCGCGGTCGCTGCAACAGGAAAAAGACCTGAACGCACGTCTTGCGCAGCTCAAGTCTCAACAGGCCAACAGCAACAATGATCGCGTGAAACTGCGCGAGCTGGAGCGTGAAGCAACAACTTTACGTTCGGTCTATGAAGCATTCCTTCTGCGCTCGCGCGAAACAAGCGAACAGGAAGGCATCACGACGACCAATGTTCGCGTGATTTCTGAAGCACGTCCGCCGCTCGACCCGGCAGGATCGTCGCGCAAGCTGATCGTCATTGCCGGACTGATTGCAGGCTTTATGCTCGGCCTGGCGATAACAGCCGTCCGCAATTTCGGACGGCTGGTGCGTCTATCCTAAGAAGTTTCAGGAAATACGCGAAACTTTGCGGCCGCTGGCACGTAAAATTCCCTGCGCACCATCCAGATGACCCGCTTTCAATTCAAGCGCCAGAAACCGACGCTTTTCATAGGGGCCGGGCATCGCAAGATCGCCGGTCTTTTCAGCCGTAAAGCCGAAACGCCCGTAATATTCGGGATCACCAACCAGCAGGATGGCACCATGGCCCCGGCGCTTTGCCTGAGCAATTGCGTGCTGCATCAAGGCCGAACCGATACCGCAACCGGCAGCCAATGGGTCCACCGCAAGCGGACCGAGCAAGAGTGCGGAAACCGGAAAGCCAAATGCGTCGAGACCGGCATGAACGTTCCACAGCCGGACGGTGCCCACAAGCAGACCATCGGCAGCCATTGCCGAAAAAGCCAGACCTTCCGCTGGAAGACGCCCACGACGCAGTTTTTCCGACGACTTTCTGCGGCGGCCCTCACCCATGGCGCGATCAAGCAACGCTTCGCGCGCAATGACATGCGCAATTGCTTCGCCCACAATGGTGAAAGCAGGTGCAAAAACCGGCAACAGGCCGGTTACAACATTTTCCTGAATTTCAAGATTAGCATTCATGACATCTCACCCCAATACGGGCAGCAACACATCCCGCCCAGCGCATTGCAGCGCCGGGCAGATGAAGAGAACCTTCCAGTTGCCTGAAAGATTAGATGACGTAGGATCGGAGCGGTTCGAAGCCGTTGAATGCCACCGACGAATAGGTGGTGGTATAAGCACCTGTGCCTTCGATGAGAATTTCATCACCGATGGTCAGCGACACTGGCAACGGATATGGCGTCTTTTCATACATGACATCCGCGCTGTCGCAGGTTGGGCCAGCCAGTACACAAGGCTCGGTTTCACCGCCATCGCGTGGGGTCACAATCTGATAGCGGATCGCCTCGTCCATGGTTTCGGCCAGACCGCCGAACTTGCCGATGTCGAGATAAACCCAACGCACATTGTCATTGTCCGACTTGCGCGAAACCAGAACCACTTCTGTCTTGATCACGCCTGCATTGCCAACCATGCCGCGGCCCGGTTCAATGATGGTTTCTGGAATGCGGTTGCCGAAATGCTTTGAAAGCGCATCGAAGATCGCCATGCCGTAGGCCTGAGCGGTCGGCACGTCCTTGAGGTAACGGGTTGGGAAACCGCCACCCATATTCACCATGCGCAGCACAATGCCTTCGTCAGCCAGCGTGCGGAACACCGATGCAGCATCGCCAAGCGCGCGATCCCATGCACTCAGATCCGTCTGCTGCGAGCCGACATGGAACGATACACCATAGGAGTCGAGACCGAGCGACTTTGCATGACGCAGCACGTCGATAGCCATGGCAGGCACGCAACCGAACTTGCGTGACAGCGGCCATTCAGCGCCTTCACCATCCGTAAGCACGCGGCAGAACACGCGACTGCCGGGAGCAGCACGTGCAACCTTTTCGACTTCTTCTACGCAATCAACGGCAAAGAGGCGGATGCCCAGTTCGAAAGCGCGCGCAACATCGCGCTCCTTCTTGATGGTGTTGCCATAAGAGATGCGGTTTGGGGTGCTGCCTGCTTCCAGTGCCATTTCGATTTCGGCAATCGATGCCGTATCGAAGCACGAGCCAAGCGATGCAAGAAGACTCAGCACTTCCGGCGCAGGATTTGCCTTCACAGCATAGAAAATGCGCGAGTAAGGCAATGCCTTTTCAAAATTCTGATAGTTTTCGCGCACGACGTCGGTGTCAACGACGAGGCAAGGGCCATCCGGGCGGCGGGTGTTGAGGAAGTCGATAATACGCTGTGTAGCCATGGTCGTTCTCCCGCACGGCTTATTCTGATGCCGCATTCTAAGGGACAAAGTATGCATAAGCGCATTCGCGGTGAGGCCAGCCTTTGGAGATGCTGAGGTCACGCGAAAACTCATGCGGCGGTGGAACAACGCTAAACCCGCGTTACTCCGCTTTGTCTGCCTTGGATTGGAATTGGAGAACCGCATCCGCACTTCTGGCAATGAAGGTGTGCCTCTTCAGTAATTCCGGCTTTTGGACAGCCGAAAGACACTAGAAAGGCCCGCACCGTCGTTGCTTCAAGATGTCCTCGATCTGGCGGTTGGCCTACAGATCGACTGGAGCGGTTAGGTCCAGGTACCGTACCGAATTCCTCACCATTCGAGGATCGGCGGACACCCACAGGCACGTGCGACTTTGGGCAAGGGCGATATAATCGCAATGATGTGTCCATTCAATGACAAATCTTTGTCGCGGCAAAATTATTTTTGCGGCGGGTAATCCACCCGCTGCGCTTGCCATTGTTCAATAATAGTGAAACATTCTACCGCAAAGCTTAAGCTTTAATTGACTATATCCCCGGAATCTCGTCGCTGGTTGTGAACAATGACGCCTTTCGATCCGCTTAACGCGATCATCGCAAAGCCCGAAAAGCCCCTGCCCCCAGCGGAAGGCGGACGGCCTAAAGGTGAGCGTGTGGCTGTAAAAAGCATTTCTGACGTGGCCGGAATGCCAAATGGGCGCAGAAATCGGCAAATTTTGACCGAATCAGTTGCCCGCCAAAGCAGCGACAGCACGCGTTTCACACAACAATTGGAAACAATCATTGGCGACAATGCGGCGCGCACCTTGCCAACCGTACCGGATGCTGATTGCACTCTATCGACACATTCTTGAAAAACAGGACCAGGCCATGGATACCCTTACACGTATGCGCGCATTCATCGACGTGGTCGAAGCAGAGGGCTTTTCGGCTGCTGCGCGAAAGATCGGACGATCCAAGGCGCTGCTTTCCAAATATGTGCGTGAGCTGGAAGACGAGCTCGGCGCACGACTTTTAAACCGCACAACACGCCAGTTCTCGCTGACAGAGGCAGGCCATACCTATTACCATCGTGCGGTTGAGATCATTCGCGAGATTGATGCGTTGCAGGATGCCGTCAGCGAAACAAGCTCGGATGCGCGCGGTCGCATCAAGCTTTCAGCGCCGCGCACCTTTGCCGATGCGGTGATCGGGCAATCGCTGATCGATTTCTGTCTGGCCCATCCGGAAATCGTGCTCGACGTGCGGCTGGATGATCGTTTCGTTGATATGGTGGAAGAAGGTTTTGACCTCGCAATCCGCATTACGCGCCTGCAAGACTCTTCTCTCATCGCCAAAAGGCTTTCGCCTTTCCATTCCGTGCTTTGTGGTGCGCCATCCCTGATCGAACGCGTTGGTAAGCCGGAACGCCCGGAAGATCTGGCTGACAAGCCTTGTATCATTGATACCAATGCGCGCTCACGCAACAACTGGCATTTCCGCAATACTGACGGCTCAATGATGACGGTAACGGTCAATGGCCCGATTGAAATCAACAGCCCGGTTGCAACCAAAACTGCCGCACTTGCAGGACTTGGTTTTTGCTCGCTTCCGGCCTTTATTGCAGAAGAAGAAATCGAGCGGGGTCGCCTCATTCCTTGTCTTGAGGAGTTTATCGTCAAGGACGGCGGTATTTATGCCGTCTATCCGCATCGCCGCTACCTCCCGGCCAAAATCCGCGCGCTTGTGGACTTCCTGACCCAATGGTTCAAGGATCGTGAAGCCCGTGCATAGAAAAGGCTGCACTCGTCCCACTTTTGCCGCCTTCACGACTATGCGTTAGAGACGAATTCACGGAACCCCTATATGCACGATTTGCGCTCATGGCTGAAACGCCCGATTGTCCTTGCCGTAACACTGACCACAGTGTTGACGCCCATGGCTGCGAAAGCGCATCCGCATGTCTTTGCCGATGCAAGGCTGGAGCTGACGATTGCGCCGGACGGCACGGTGGAAAAGCTCGCGCATATTTGGCGTTTCGATGATGTGTTTTCATCAACTGTTTTGATGGAGTTTGACAAGAACGGTGATTTGCAGCTTGACAGAAATGAGCTGATTGACCTTGGTCATGTGATCAACGGCTCTATCGCCGAATACAAATATTTTCAGACTGTGCTTGCGGACGGAAAAGATGTCAAAATGGCGCGCCCCACCGACTTGGCCGCAGACTTCTCCGACAATCATCTGCTGATCGTTTTTACCAGCAAACCAGAAAAGCCACTGAAGCTTGAACCCGGACACACGGTCAGCTTCGGTGTGTATGATCCGACCTTTTATACGGCCATCGACTATGTGAGTGACAAGGAACTTGTCGTCAAAGGTCTGCCTGCGGGCTGCAAATCCAAGGTGGTGCGCCCTGACCCCGATGAAGCCCTTGCGCAAAATCAGGGCACACTGACAGACGCCTTTTTCAATGATCCGGCTGGCACAGATATGTCAAAGATTTTCGCCACCCGCCTTGAGATACACTGCGAGAAAAAGGGATAAACAGCCTTATGAAGAATTCGGTCCGTTTCATTCTCACAGCCTGCCTTATGATGATCGCCGCCAACGCTCTGGCACAATCATCATTGGGCATCGGTGCCAATGAAGTCGCCATGAAACCGACCGGACCTTTTGCGCATATCATTTTATGGATGAATGAACAGCAGCGCAGCTTCTATCTCGCCATGACCACCGCGCTCAAAGCCATGCGTGAAGACCCATGGCAGGCATCGGTGCTGATCGGCCTTTCCTTCATTTATGGTATTTTCCATGCCGCCGGCCCCGGCCACGGCAAGGCGGTGATTTCATCTTACATGATCGCCAATGAAACGGCGCTGCGCCGCGGTATCATGCTGTCTTTCGTCTCGTCGATGTTACAGGCCATCGTTGCGATTATTGTGGTGGGACTTGCATGGCTTTTGCTGCGCGGCACCGGAATTTCGATGAACCAGACGGCGCGCTATATGGAAATAGCGAGCTTTGCACTGGTGCTGTTCTTTGGCCTCTGGCTTCTGATCCGCAAGCTGCCGCTTCTGTTTCGGAAACGCGACAGCGCCGAACCATCTCCGACAAGCACTCTTTTTGCGGCATCGCCTCAGACTGCAATGGCCAGTGGTCCTGCATGGCAGGGCAGCGTTTCGCAAAGCACACGCGCAGCAGCCACAAGCAGCACCGTCAAGCTGAATTACAAACCCGCCAATGCCGCGGCGGATCACGTCTTTATCGGCGAAGGCGATATCTGCGCAGACTGCGGCAGTGCCCATATTGCCGATCCATCAGCCCTAGAAGGCGAATTTAACTGGAAAACGGCATGGTCCGCCATTCTGTCCGTCGGTCTGCGCCCCTGCTCGGGTGCACTGATCGTGCTCACATTCTCGCTTTTGAATGGCATTTTGCTTGGTGGCTTGCTCTCAACCTTCGCAATGGCCTTTGGCACATTTATAACGGTTGCAGCACTCGCAACCCTTGCCGTCACCGCCAAAAATACAGCCCTGCGCATTGCGGGACACAATGCGGCTTCCGGCAGGCTGAAAGCTGGAATTGAAGTTGCGGCAGCACTGTTTATCGCCTTGACCGGCGCATTGCTGCTTAGTGCTGCTTTAAGCTATTAATTTTCTTCTGATAGCGCGCGCGCAACCAGAATATCGCGAAAAAGCTCAACACGAAGACGATCGGAAAGATCACAGCGGCAATCTGCGAACGCTCGCCAAGCATCAACATGATAGTCGGCACAAAATAAGCGATAACGCCGAAGCCGACCAGAATGACGGCTGCGGCGATTGCCGGATTGCTCTTCTTCGGTTCAGCCACCAATGCGAAAATCCTCTAACTTTCTGATCTGCTGACCGTCACTATCAAAATTTTCCGGCGCAAGCCATGCCTGATAGGCATTCTTTAATGCAGGCCATTCACTATCGATGATGGAAAACCAGGATGTATCGCGGTTTTTGCCCTTCACGACCATATGCTGGCGAAACGTGCCTTCAAACGTAAAACCAAAACGTGTCGCTGCACGCTTGGAAGGCGCATTTTCATCGTTGCATTTCCACTCATAGCGGCGATAGCCAAGCTCATCGAAAACATACTGCATAAACAGAAACTGTGCTTCCGTTGCAGCCGGCTTGCGTGAAATCAGCGGCCCCCAATAGACACTTCCGATCTCAATTACACCATGAAGCGGATCAATACGCATCAGCGCCTGACGACCAGCGACCTTGCCGGTTGCTTTATCGACAACCGCGAAGAACAAGGAATCTTCATTGCTCGACGCCTTTTCAAGCCATGGCTGAAAAGCCTCACGCGTTGCAGGTGGAACCTCGAACAGCCAGGTAAAACGCTGATCCGCATCCTCAACCGACGAGGCCGCAAAAAGCTCGTCACCATGCTTTTGTGCATCAAGTGGCTCAAGCCTGACATAGCGGCCCTCCAGCGCCTTGCGCTCCGGCTTCGCTCGGGTGGTCCAGTTCTGCAAATCAGTCATGTCATGCTCCCGTTTAGAGCGTGTTTCGATCTGAATTCATCAGATCGGCGCTTTCACTTATTATTCTCACGCACATCTTATCCGAAAGCCGCTTCACACTTTTCGGGATACGCTGTTTTCAGACAGGAGCATAAAAGACGGATCACGCAAACAGGAAAATTGTCACCCTTATTTTTCTCTTATTGCGGCACGATCCACGGAGACGGCTTTGACCAGCGCGATGACATGCTCCCCTTCCCGAAGCGCAAGCTCATCAACCGAACGTCGCGTCAGCCGTGCCCCCAGACGTCGCCCTTGAAAATCCAGTTCCAACAGCGCATTCGGCCCGTCAGCGCCAATAATTTTTCGGATGGTAACAGGCAGGATATTACGAATACTGATGGAATCTGGAACAATACGGGCGATGGAAACATCCCGCGCACGAACCCGCAGCCGCACATGCATATTTTCGCGCAAACCAGCATCACCGAGTTGAAATGTTGCACCATCTAGGTTGATTTCGGCCAGCTCATATCTGGCATCGTAATTTGCAACAGTGCCCTCGAGAAGCACACCACCGCTGTCGCCTTCCGGGTCGATCAGCGGGAAAATCTCGGCAGCCGGGCCGCTGGCCTTCACTTTGCCAGCCGACAACAGCACGATCTCATCGGCAAGCCGGGCGACCTCATCGATTTCATGACTCACATAGACAATCGGCACATGGCTTTCATCGCGAAGCCGTTCGATAAAGGGCAATATTTCCTGCCTGCGGGCATGGTCAAGCGACGACAGAGGTTCGTCGAGCAGCAAAAGTGCAGGATCGGACAAAAGCGCACGGCCAATGGCCACACGCTGGCGTTCACCGCCTGAAAGGGTTGCCGGACGACGATTGAGCAAGTGATCAATGCCCAAAAGCGCGACGACCTCATCAAGGCTGCGGGTGGTTTCACGGCGGCCAGCCCAGCGCGCATAAGTGAGATTGCCCTTCACACTCATATGCGGAAACAGCCGTGCCTCCTGAAAAACATAACCGATACGGCGCTTTTCGGGCGGTAGGTTGATAGCCTTTTGGGCCTCGAAAAGCACGAAATCGCCAATCGCTATCCGCCCGGTTTCCGGGCGTAATGTACCAGCAATCATCTTGAGCAGCGAGGTCTTGCCAGCACCCGAATGACCAAAAAGTGCTGTCACGCCCCAACCGGCTGAAAAATTGGCCTCAACTGCAAACTTACCATTGCGGCCAGTGACAAAAACGCTAAGCCTGCTCATTTTGCGTCTCCTGCGAGCTTGCGCTGCAACCATTCAGAAAGCACCACCGCGCCAATCGAAATGGCTGCGGAAACCGCAATCAGGCGCAGCGCTTCTGCATCACCCGTTGGAGTCTGCAACAAGGAATAAATAGCCAGCGAAAGCGTTTGTGTCTCGCCGGGAATGTTGGAAACAAAGGTGATCGTCGCGCCAAACTCGCCCAATGCCTTGGCAAATCCCAACACACCACCGGCCAGAATACCCGGTAGCAAGGGCGGCAATATCACCGTACAAAAAGCCGTCAGCCTGTTGGCTCCGAGCGTGCGCGCCGCTTCTTCCAGCCCACGATCCAGCCCTTCGATAGAAAGGCGTATCGGGCGAACAAGCAATGGAAATGCCATGACGCCAGCAGCAAGGGCGGCCCCCGTCCAGCGGAAAGAAAAGGAAAGGCCAAGCCATTCGTGCAAGGGTGCGCCAAGCGCACCCCGCGATCCAAACAGGATCAAAAGCAGATAACCCGTCACCACCGGCGGCAACACCAGCGGCATGGTAACGATGGCCTGCGCAAGCGACTTGCCCGGAAAATTAAACCGGGCAAGAATCCATGCAACAAGAAAGGCGACTGGCAGCGCCACAACAATAGCTATCCCGGCAACCCGGAGCGACAGAGCAACAATCTGCCAGACATGCCCTTCCATCATTACTGTGCCGCCTCTTTAGCGCCTACAAAGCCCTTGTCCCTGATGATCGCCTGACCGGCATCGCTTTCAAGGAACGCAAGGAATGCCTTGGCGGCATTACTTTCATTCTTGGCGATCAGTGCTGCCGGATAAAGGATCGGCGCATGGCTTGAGGCCGGAAAGCGATAGGCTTCAACCAGATCAGGCACCACAGCACGATCCGATGCATAGACAATGGCCGCTTTCACTTCGGCGCGGCTCACATATTGCAGCGCAACACGCACATTTTCCGTGAACACGGCGTTCTTTTCAACGTCATTCCAAATGCCGAGCTTTTCAAGGGCTGCCTTGCCATATTTGCCTGCCGGAACATTGGACGGATCGCCCATGGCAAAACGACCAGCGCCCAAAAGGTCTTTCGCATCGCCCTTTGCATCGTCCTTCTGCGTTGCAATCACCAGCGCATTGCCAGCAATCACCTTGCGCGATGCTTTGTCGATCAGGTCAGCTTTTTCGACATAATCCATCCAGTCAAGATCGGCGGAAATGAAAATCTGTGCCGGAGCGCCCTGCTCGATCTGCTTTGCCAGAACCGAAGATGAAGCGAAGGAAGCAACAACCTCTGTGCCATCCTTGGCCTTGAACTGCTTGGCGGCTTCCTCAATCACGTCTTTCATGCTGGCGGCGGCAAAAACGGTAACCTTCTCGGCTGCCTGCGCGACCGATGCGATACTTCCAGCGAATACAACGAGGAATGCAGCGAGTATTGTTTTCATGTGCGTTCTCCACTTTGTCCCCGATTGCGGACAAACACCATCATACGCCGGAGCATCCAGCGCTGTTCCTGTTCAGGCACCAAGTGTCAAACTCAATGCTCTGACTTGCGATGATGGGTATGATGGAAGCAAACGCGACCCGGATGCCGTCAGACCCTTTTCACACGGGCGCCCATGCAAAAGCCGCCCAAATTTCCGCAACGAATCCAAATCGTTCCGAAAACACGGTCACATTAATGCGCGTTATTGAGTTTTGCCAGCCCCTCAGCCGTGATGCGGCATCAGAACCCACGGGCGCTGATCAGCGCCCGATATGCTTGTGGCTTGAACCGCGAAGCTTGGCGAGCCGGACCTGCTTTTCACGTTCCGCAAAACGTGCACGGTCTTCCGGCGTGCGCTCGTCATAGCAACCAGCGCAGGAAATGCCTTCCTCAAAAAACTGCGAAAGCTTGTCTTCTGCGGTGATTGGACGGCGGCAGGCACGGCAAAGCTCGATATCGCTTTCCGTCAAACCATGGCCAATTGCCACGCGTTCATCAAACACGAAACAATCACCATTCCACATGCTTTCTTCGCGCGGCACTTCTTCAAGATATTTCAGAATGCCGCCCTTGAGGTGGAACACATCGTCAAAGCCAAGCCCCTTGACGAAAGCTGTCGCCTTCTCACAGCGAATGCCGCCGGTGCAGAACATGGCAATCTTCTTGCCTTCAAGCTTGTCGCGGTTCTGCTCCACCCATTGCGGGAATTCGCGGAATGTCTTGGTGTTTGGATCAAGCGCGCCTTCGAATGTGCCAATGGCATATTCATAATCATTGCGTGTATCGACAACCACAGTGTTGTCATCGGCAATCAGCGCATTCCAGTCCTTGGGCGCAACATAAGTGCCAACGCTTTTTAGCGGATCAATGCCGTCCACACCCATGGTGACAATCTCGCGCTTTAACCGCACTTTCATGCGGTAAAACGGCATTTCGCTGGCATGAGAATACTTGAGTTCAGGATTGGCAAGCGCGGGAATTGCGGTAATAAAGGCAATCAGCTTCTCAATGGCAGGCTTACTTCCAGCAACCGTGCCATTGATCCCTTCAGCAGCAAGCAGCAGCGTCCCCTTGATCCCGTTCGCGCAGCAAAGCTCAGCCAGCGGCTCACGCAGGCTTTCATATTGCGGCAGCGGTGCAAAGCAATAAAGGGCGGCAACGGTGAAGGGCAAATTGCTCATGGTTTCTATCTCTTTTGAATTTATCCCGGACTAGTCCCCGAACGCGGCAAATTCAAGTTATTTATCCCCCGACCCTCCGGGGCAGCGACAATCTGGCATCGATCACTGTAATTTTCACAGGAGAAACCAGATGTTTGACACAAATACTTTCGCAGAAATCATTGCGCTGGCACAAGAAGCAGGGATTGAGCCTGCAACCCTTCTCGCAGTGGCAGAAGTAGAAAGTGGCGGCCGTGCACTTTATCACATCAAGGGTGTACAAGAACCGGCCATCCGCTTTGAAGGTCACTATTTTGATCGCAGACTTTCGGGGCGCGTGCGTGATCAGGCACGCAAGGCTGGATTGTCATCGCCAGAAGCAGGGCGCGTACGCAATCCCAAAACGCAAAGCGAGCGCTGGCTTCTGCTCGAGCGGGCTATGTTTATCCATAAAAAAGCGGCGCTTGAATCCACCTCATGGGGATTAGGCCAGGTTATGGGTGCGCATTGGGAATGGCTGGGTTATGGCAGCGTTGATGAACTGGTGGCCGAGGCACGCAATTCTGTTGGCGGACAGATCGGACTGATGCTGAACTTCATCGACAAAGCCGGATTGAAAACAGCCTTGCAGGCGAAAGATTGGCGCAATTTTGCACGGCGCTATAATGGGCCAGCCTTTGCGCGCAACCAGTACGACACGCGCATGGCGACAGCCTATGAACGTTGGAACAAAAGCCTGCATCACCTGGCCAAGACGGCTTAAACGCCAAAAGTTTTAGAGAATTCTTATTTTGGAGGCGTAAAATGCCTCTGCATAAGCTTCCGCCGCGCGGCACTCCATGCCGCGCAGGCGGGCAAGCCCACGGAATGTTTCTGGGTCGAACCAGTCTTTAGAACGCTGGGTTCCAAAATGGTGCATCAGCAGTTCGATTTTCCGCCCCAGAACGCTGGCCGAAAGCGCAACATAGGTATTTGGGCGGCCCAAATCTCCATCCCATTTCGGAATTTCATATTCAAGGATCAGTTGATCACGGAAAATGTTCCAGGTGAGTTCATGGACGGTGCGGTGGTCCTGATGTGCATCCTGACTGTGATGTGTGAAGACAATATCAGGTTCGACCCGGCCGCGCTGCGCGATCAGCCATTCCTTGATCCCTCTGCTTTGTGCCGGAAAGTAACTGTCTTCAAACGTCGCCAAATGAATATTGCTGCTATGCGCTCCCAACAGAAAATCGCGTGCTGACTCACGCGCTTCCATGCGCCGCTCCTCGCCGCCTGATAGCACGCACCAGTCAATATGCAGCGCCATTCCCATTGCGATCAGGCTGAGAAGCGTCCCGCCGCATCCAATCTCAATATCGTCGGAATGCGCGCCAAGACAGAGAATGTTAAGCGGCCTGCCGAGATTTTTGAGAGAGGCAAAATCGATCATAATGCTATCGCGATGTTGGCTGCACACCGTTCCGTCTTATGTTTCTTCCATGGCATATCGCCTTTTTCGACCATATCTTCGAGCGTCTGCCAGTCGCGCAATGTATCCATGGAACGCCAGAAACCTTCATATTTATAAGCCATAAGCTGGTTATCAGCGATCAAACGGCTGAAGGGTTCAAGAACCAGTTCCTCTCCTTCGCGCATGTAATCGAAGATCTCTTTGCGAAACAGAAAATAGCCGCCATTGATCCAGATGTCGGAGGTGTTGGACGTCCTGAAAGCCCGCACATCGCCACCCGCTGCGATATCCGCAAGATGATAGGTTAGAGGTGGGCGGACGGCCAGAAAGCAGGCAATTTTCCCGCTGTTGCGAAAGCGCTCAGTCATATCATCAAGATCGACATCACTGAGGCCATCGCTGTAATTGGCAAGAAAAATGTCCTCGCGCTCAACATGAGACCGCGCACTCCACAAGCGTTCTCCGATATTGCGCCATATCCCTGTATCAAGCAGCGTGACGCTCCAGTCACGGTCAACTTCTTCAAGCAAACGCACATTGCGCCCACCATCCGACACCACGCAATCAGCGAATGTCTGCGGCCGGATGTTGAGGAAGAAATCTTTCACCACATTCGCTTTATAGCCAAGGCACAACACGAAATCATTGTGACCATAATCCGAGTAATATTCCATGACGTGATGAAGGATCGGCTGGTGACCAAGTGGGATCATCGGCTTGGGAATATTTTCGGAATACTCCCGTATTCTGGTGCCAAGACCGCCACAGAACAGAACGACTTTCATGACTTAGCGCTCCTCTGAAAATAATGCCGGATCAATCAGCGTGACATGCGGGATCGGAATGATGAACTTGCTGCCCCACTCAACCACGTGCTGCATCTGGCGGATAATCTCGTCTTTGAAGTTCCATGGCAGGATCAGAATGTAATCAGGCTTATAGCTGTCGATCATCGCGGTGTCGTAAATCGGGATATGCATACCCGGCGTGAAGCGGCCATGTTTGTAAGGGTTGCGATCCACTGTAAAATCGAGAAAATCGGTACCGATCCCGCAATAATTGAGCAATGTATTGCCCTTACCCGGCGCGCCATAGCCGCAGATACGTTTGCCCGAATTTTTGGCTGCAATCAGGAAGGACAGCAGATCCCGCTTTGTCCGCCGCGTCTTTTCCGCAAACTGTTCGTAGGTAGAAATCTCGTTGATGCCAAAGGAAAGCTCGCGTTTTAAAAGGGCTGCAACACGCGGACCGGCCTTTCGCTTGCTGGTATTATGGGCGAGATAAACGCGCAACGATCCACCATGTGTTGGCAATTCATCCACGTCGATCACCTTGAGATGATGGCGGTGCGCCATATAGCGGATGGTCAGCAGCGAAAAATACGAGAAATGCTCGTGATAAATCGTATCAAACTGGTTGTATTCGATCAGATTGGTGAGATGCGGGAACTCTAGCGTGATCACACCTTCAGGTTTGAGCAGAAGCTGCATTCCACGCACGAAATCATTCAGGTCCGGCACCTGTGCCAGCACATTGTTACCGATGATCAGATCGGCCTTATCGCCCTCACTGACCATACGCGAAGCAAGAGCGGAGCCAAAGAAATCCACCCGCGTCGGCACGCCTTTTGAGACGGCCGCTTTGGCCACATTGGCCGCAGGCTCGATGCCTAAAATCGGAATGGCTTTGGGTAAAAAATGCTGCAGCAGATAGCCATCATTGCTTGCAATCTCCACAACGAAACTGTTGCTGTTGAGGCCAAGTTTTTCAGTAATTTCATCGCAGTAGATTTTCGCGTGATTAACCCAGCTCGTGGCAAAAGACGAGAAATAGGCATATTCGGTGAAAATCTCCGCCGGACTAAAATATTCTTTTAACTGCACCAGATAACAATGGTCGCACACATAGGCTTTCAGCGGATAATAAGGCTCCATATGATCAAGCTGGTCCGCAGTGATGAAACTCTCACATGGCGGCGACATACCAAGATCGACAAATGTGTGTTTGAGCAGCGTTCCGCACAAACGACAGCCTGCCTGTTCCTTGGCCATGCCTGCACTCCGCAATATGCCCGGCGTCTGGATGGTCATATGATACACCTCGTCCTGCCCGGCCCCTGGTTGGGTATGTTGGTCTGAAATCCGATCCATGCCGGATGTGTAAAACTATCCAGTGCCCTTAAACTTTCCGAGACTGTCAACAGGGGCGACCCATATATACGATCGGGCGCCCCCATCACCTGTCGAATGAGTATGAGCGATCCCCTGTCTTCTCCCTATGTCGGAAGTGGGGTATGCGCCTAAGCCTTTGGGAGCATTTGCCGCTAACCTAAGGCCATTCGGCAGAGCCAAAAACGATACTATCTCGCAGGCTTGAAACTGTCAGAATGAGCGCGTTCAGCAAGTGAGGCTACACATGCGATTTACCCCCCTCAACATTGATGGTGCATGGTCGATTGAACCCGAAAGGGTTGAAGACGAGCGGGGCTGGTTCGCGCGCGTGTTTTGTGAGGCTGAATTTGCCAAGCGGAAACTGGAAATCCATTTTCCACAACACAGCCTTTCCTTCTCCCGCGAAAAGGGAACGTTGCGCGGCCTTCACTATCAGAATGAACCTTATGCAGAGACCAAGCTCGTCACATGTCTGCAAGGCGTGATCTGGGATGTTCTGGTGGATTTAAGACCGCAATCCCCAACCTATCGGCGCTGGACGGGAATGGAGCTCTCAGTGGGCAATGGCGTGCAGCTTTATATTCCTGCGGGTTGTGCCCACGGTGTTGGTTTTCACGCGGAACTGAGCCGGTTGGGCGACTAATTTCCATCGAGAATTGAGCCATGTGAACCTACTCCCCCGCTATGAGCGATGGGAGCAA
>NZ_JAYEXN010000030.1:0-39316 GCF_044435015.1 Ochrobactrum sp. S1502_03 | reverse complement strand
GTTTCAGTCCAGGCCATGTGATCCTCCGTAGTCTTGGTAAACCACAGAGAATCATAAACTCCTGAAATCGCTCAACTTAATTTTCGGTTCGGCTCTAAGATGTCGCTTTACGTTGCCGTGTGAGCATCGGTCCATATTCCAGAACATAGAGGCCAAAAGCCAGTATCCATAACAGCGCCGAACCTGCGAGCAATGTATGAAAGAAATTCGGCATCATTTCTGCAAAGGGCCGCAACAGAGCAGCAAGAATAATACATAGATAGGCAATCTGTGTGCTGGGTGTAGCGGTTAATGGCCGACCGGTATGCCCGCGAGTTGCACGTGTCATAACTGCAAGCATCATGGTGCCGATGACGCCAACTGTCATGACATGGAGCGCTGAATAAGGGTTGAGATGGCCAAGAGCTGCACATGCAATGGCAATGTAACCCAGCGGCACGAAAGCATAGGCCACGTGCAGAACCAGCAGTATCTTTTCACGTGCCACGCTCCAGCCGCGCCAGCGATAGAGCCTTATCGTGTGCAGGACTGCCGTAATGATTGCAAGAATGGCAGTAAGAGTTGATTCAGGTGCCACAACCCATGAGATGCACGCCAAAGCCGCAACCATAATGCACAGGACATCGTACCTGTTAAATGGAACCGGAAACCGGGTTGATCCGGTTTTGTTAAGCCAGTTGCGGGTGAAGCTTGGAATGATACGTCCACCAATCAACATGACCAGCAGGACATAGGCGCTGACCCCGATGCGGTTTGCCATCGCAACATCGCCGTCCGTCATTGCCAGATAGTGAAATGTGAAATTGGCAATTGTAACCACGCTGACGGCAATCAGAACTTTTAGATTTTTCCACTGACGACCCGCAATGATCTCGCGTGCGCTGATAAAAAGCAGCATTGGCAGAAACAGGCTTTCTATTGCAACTGCCAGATAAAGATTGGTGATGTCTGGATTGAGAAAGAGGACGCGCCCGATAAGCCATGTGCCGAAAAGTATCGCAAGCGGAGCGCCGGAAACCGGCAGCCTGCCTGTCCAGTTGGGTATGGCGGTCATTAGAAAACCTGCGAGAACTGCAGAAGAAAAGCCAAAGACCATTTCATGTGCATGCCAGTTCAGCGCGCCATAAGTGCCCCCGACTGAAACGCCGAAAGTCAGCGACAAGATCCAAAGCAGCATGGCCAGAACGGCCCAGATGGCTCCGCCCAGAAAAAATGGGCGGAAGCCATAGCTGAAAATTGCCGGCCCGGTCTTTTTGAAGCCGCGCGCTATTGCGCCGCGGCGTTCGGAGGGCATCGCTGCGGAGGTGGCCAGCAGGCCTTCCTGTACTTTCATAGTATCCTCTCACTGACCGGTTTTAATGCAATTATCGGCAGTCTTTTATTGGGCGTCTGCAATCGCCTTTTCCAGCCGCTTCTGGACCGGCTTTGGCTTCTTGGCCGCGACAATAGCATCAAGATTTGCCGGGTTCTCGCCGACAACCAGCAGCGCAACCATACCCATTGCGTAATGTGGTGTGCATTTTACGAAATAGGCGCCGGGTTCGGTGACCGTGAGTGTGTAGTTTTCGTTAACCTTGCTCTTAAACGCTTCCACGCCTTCCGGGATCATGCCCTTGACCGACTCCACATTGTGGCCCTTGTCGGTAGGAATGAAGGTAATCGTGTCGCCGGGGTTGGCCTTGATATAGGCAGGCTCAAAAACCATCGCACCTTCTGCGCCTTTGTTGAGCATATGAACTTCGATGTTTTCCGCGAGAACGGGTGCTGCCATCATCAGGCTCAGCCCAGCAGCGGCGAGGGAAATAGCAAATTTGCGCATCTTTTTTGATCTCCATAGCTGGCTCAGGCGACATCACAGCGGTGCCTGATAATGACCAGTCTGATGCAGACTTAGAACGGCTTGGCGCTCACATCTTTGATTGGGATCAAATATATTCACATAGTTGAGAATAAAACTCAGATATCGCTTTCCACCATGTGCTTTGAGGTGTTTTTTATCTGATTTCAACTGCCTGCGCTTAGCAGATTGTTGCAACTTCTTTAACAAGCCAGTCGCGGAAGAGCTGCAATGCAGGATTGCTGGCAATGTTCTCGTGGCTGCATATAAATTTGTATGATTCTCTGGGCTCGAAATACCGCTCGGATACGATGCAGAGCGCTCCGCGTTGTACGTCGCTCTCGACGAGTGGACGATGAGAAAAACCAATGCCCTGTCCGGAGCGCACTGCGGCCAAAAGCGTGTGTTGATCATCAAAAAACAGGTTGGAGTTGGCAGCTAAATCGTCAAAGCCATGATGCGACATCCATCTCTTCCAGTCGCTTAAGTCCCTATAATGTAGGCGAGGAATATTCGGGTTAGCCAGAACATCTTCTGCGTTGACTACACCATCCAGGAGTGAGGGATTGCAAATGGGTACTAATTTTTCTTTTAAAAGTTCTATGCTGTAGACGCCTACAGGCGGGTGCAAACAGTATTTTATCTGCGCGTCTTCTCTATCCTGAGCGATGGAATCTATATCAAGATTATTCAGATGAAGCTGTATACTGGGGTTTTGCTTCAAAAAGCCTGCAATCCTGCTCGCGATAACCTCCATTGCAAAAAATGGACCGGCACGAACTCGTAGAACTTGCGCCTTGCTATCTTGGCCTATCAGTGCGGTCACAGCATTGATTTCATCAAATGCGCGCGTACAGACTTCCAGAAGAAGAGCGCCTTCAGGCGTTACGGATACTCCGCGAGGGCTGCGGACAAGCAGCTGACGGCCCAACGCTTGCTCAAGAAGCTTGATTTGATGGCTTACGGCGCCTTGGCTTATTGCAAGTTCTTCTGCTGCCAGGGTGAAGCTTTGGCAATGTGATACCGCTTCAAAAGCCCGTAGGGCCCTCAAACTTGGAAGGCGTCGTTTGGCTCGTGAAGTCATCCAGCTATTAATTTTTCTAATGGCATTAAATAGATCTTTTGCATTGATCGCCCTTCGGCGCAAGCATATTCGTTAAGCAATAAAAGTCGCCCTTGGATATCCGCGTTTATCTGCTCTCGATCGTAGTACGCGTCGGTTACCAATCAGGCAGGCATATAAAAGGAGAACGAATGTGATCAAAAAAACGAAAATGGGGTTTGCTGCCGTTTTTGCCGTCTTGTGTGGAGTCCTTCCAGTCCAAGCCGATGAAATCAGGATGGGAGCTGAGGGTGCCTATGCCCCCTTTAATTATCTGGACCCAAACGGGCAGCTGAAGGGCTTTGATATCGACGTCGGGAATGCGATCTGTGAAAAGCTGAAAGCCAATTGCGTATGGAGTGCGAACGAATGGAGTGGAATAATCCCCGCGCTCCAGTCGAAGAAATTCGATATCATGGCTTCTTCAATGGCCATCACTGAATCGCGCAAGGAGCAAGTCAACTTCTCCAATCCCTATTACTACAACACCATGCGGTTTGTTGCGTTGAAGGATCTAGGCCTAAAAGATGTGACACCCGAAAGTGCCAAAGGCAAAGTGATAGGCACCCAGACAGGCTCAATTGCAGCTGACGTGTTGCAGCGCTTCTTTCCGGACAATGAGGTGAAGCTGTATCCGACATTGGGCGAGGCTTTCATGGATATGGAGAGCGGCCGTATTGACCTTTTGCTAGAATCCAAATTCGCACTGAGTGATTGGCTCTCAAAGGGGGCGGACTGCTGCGAATTTGTTGGTGAAGAATTTCTTCTGGACGGCACATTGGGAGCGGGGATGGCTTTCCGCAAAGAAGACGAGCAGCTGCGAACACGTGTCAATCAGGCTCTCGAAGAGATTCTTAAAGACGGCACCTACGATAAGATCAGCGCTCTTTATTTTAACTTCGATATCAGGGCCAAACCAAAGTTCGCTAGTGAAGTTTTTGCAAATTAAACTGATCCCAACGGCTCACCTGATTTGAAACACCACATCAAATCGGGTGCCCCTGCGCGAGGAATAACGAGTTTCAACCGTTCCTTTTCAATTAGCCAAGACTGATCTTCACCGAAAAATAAAGGTCGCCTCGTGTCCTATCGTGTTGCCATCATCGAATTCATAAACGAAAATAATACCTTCACAGAAAATCGGACCAGCATTAATGATTTTCGCGCGTCGCATTATTTCAAGGGCGATGAGATTCCAGCCAATTTTCGAGGCACAGGCTCGGAGGTTGGCGGCGCAATAAAGGTCGCGGATGAAAAGGGCTGGGTACCTGTTTATATCACCGCTGCGCATGCGGAGCCAAACGGTATTGTGCTTGAGGATGCGCGTCTGGAAATTACTGGCGAGTGCCTGAGGCGGCTGCAGCAAGCTGGACCTTTGGACGGCATATTTGTCGCTCTGCATGGTGCCATGGTAACCGAGACGGATCAGGATGGCGACAGCCAGTTTCTTCGAGAGATACGGTCGGTTGTTGGATATGATGTACCCATAGCCATCACACTTGATCTCCATGCCAATACTTTTGATGAACTTGCTGATCTGGCACAGATCGCCGTTTCATTTCGCACATATCCCCATGTTGACATGAGCGAAGTTGGTGTAGAGGCCTGCCTTTTGCTGCATCGCGCGATGAGCGGCGAAATTAGGCCTTCATTGATTATTGCGCGACCGCCAATGCTGCTTGGATGTGACGACGGTCGCACAACCGATAATGGGCCGATGTGTCGGCTGCTCGAAAGCGCGGCTCGTGAAATGCAGCAACCCGGTATTTTGAATGTGGCGGTTAATGCAGGATTTACCGATGCCGATGTTTGGGCTGCTGGTCCCAATGTTATCGTGACGGCAGATCTAGAGAGTGTGTGCCGACAAACGGCTCGCAAAGTTGCGGGTAAGATTTGTGATGAAATCTGGTCGTACAAAGATCAGTGGTCGCAGCCGATGCCGCTTGATGAATGTATTGAGCAGTTGAAACAGGAGCAGGGCAGGGAAGGTACGATTGTCGTCGCCGATTTCTCCGATAATCCCGGTTCAGGTGCATACAGTGACTGCACAGCACTCATTGCGGCGATGCTCCAAGCTGGTGTGACCAATGCCGCCGCGGGTGCACTTCTTGATCCTGAGGCCGTGGTCGAGATTTCAGCCAGACCGGTAGGTGAGAGCATCACGGTAACGATCGGTGGCAAATCCGATCCATCCATTGGTGGTGGCCCACTGACGGTGACGGGCCGCGTGATGGCTAAAAGCAATGGGTCTTTTTTCTTTGAAGGCCCAATGTTTACAGGTTTGCCTGGAACAACCGGGAAAGCTGTGTGCCTGCATGTGGATGGGATCGATATTCTGATCGTATCGGAGCGTATGCAGATGCTTGATAAGAACATTTTCCGTGTTGTTGGCATCGAACCGAAGGAAAAGTCTGTTCTGGCGGTCAAGTCGATGCAGCATTTTAAAGGAGCATTCGGGCCGATTGCAAGGCAGATCATTGTTACCGATGCTGGCGGTTTGAGCTCACCAGATCTGTCGAGACGAACCTATTCCAACGTGCGGCGCCCGGTTTTCCCGTTGGACACATTGCCAGATCAGCTTCAGTTGAAGGGCTGACGAATCCATTGGACTTTAGCGGAGAACAGTGAATTTAATTCGCTCGAACGGGCCAATCAGGATGGCGTGTCGCCATCACCAAAGTCTTGGACCAGATCGATCATTTATGCTCACAGATGGAAAATTCGATGCACGCAGCGCCAATTTTCGCCGGATTAAAAATAGAGGCAGCTGAAATACGGGTCATACGTTTGCCGCTGCTCGTGCCTTTTGTGATCTCCACCGGCACGATGACTGAAAAGATCATCCCGATCCTTACCTTACGGGCTGAGGGGCTGGAGGGTTATGCCGAAGGCGTGATGGATCCATTACCAGATTATCTGGAGGAGACGATCTCCGGCTCACTCTCTTTTCTACGTGAAGTCATTCTACCGCAAATCGTTGGGAAGCGCTTTAATGGGCCAGCTGATATTGCGGCCATTCTCGATCCGTGGCGCGGTCATCGAATGAGTAAGGCCATGGTTGAAATGGCCGTGTGGGATCTGTGGGCGAAAGCACTCAACCTGCCATTAAGCGTAGCGCTTGGTGGTGTTCGTGATGCTATCGATGTGGGTGTCAGCTTGGGCATTGCAGACATTGCAACTACCATTGAAAGGATCGCCGCTTCGCTCGACGCCGGTTACAAACGCGTTAAACTGAAGATTAAGCGTGGCCATGATCTTGCTATGCTCCAAGTAGTACGGGATCATTTTCCTGACGCAAAGCTGACGGTAGATGCGAATGCAGATTATCACCTTTCTGATCTACCCCTTCTTAAGGCGATGGACGCTTTTGCGCTTGACTATATCGAGCAACCGCTGGCCTTTGACGACATTACCGATCACGTGCATGTGCAGGAAAAATTGTTGACCGCCATCTGTCTTGATGAGAGCATCCGGTCTTGCGTTGATGCACGAAAGGCACTTGTAGCGGGTGCGTGCCGCGTCATTAATATCAAAGTGGGCCGTGTCGGTGGCCACAGCGCATCACGCGCAATTCACGATGTCTGTGCCGCTTTCGATGTGCCTGTATGGTGCGGCGGGATGCTTGAATCCGGCATTGGTCGGGCGCATAATATTCATCTGTCCACACTGCCGAATTTTACAAAGCCGGGCGACACATCATCCGCCAGCCGATATTTCCCGCGTGATATCGTCAACGAGCCGCTCGAAGCAAAGAATGGCCAAATGGCCGTTCCTCACAATGGTTCGGGTATCGGTGTGACTTTGGATTATGCATTTCTCAATACAGTTACCAGCCAACGAGAGGATTTCGTCGCATGAGCGAAATCCTGATCCGAGAGCTTGCGTCTCTCGTCGAGATGAAGAATTCGGAGGATGTGCAACGGCTGGTGTGGGGAGAAGAGGACCCTGTCGATGCCGCAGATCTATTGCTTGCGATTCAGCACGAAGGCGGCCTTGTCGCTGGTGCGTTTGAAGGCGCAAAGATGATTGGTTTCATCTTTGGTTTTCCAAGTGCAACGCCGGGAGTTCAACATTCTCACCGTCTGGCTGTTCTTCCGGAAGCAAGAGGGTTGAAACTTGGTGCCCGGATGAAATGGTTCCAACGCGCTTGGTGCCTTGCGAGGGGCATCACGCATGTCCGCTGGACCTATGATCCGATCCGCGCGGTCAATGCGGGTTTAAATATTGCAAGCCTTGGCGCAACATCATCAATCTATCATATCAATTATTATGGTCCCATGGTTGGCATCAATGCTGGCTTGCCTTCGGACAGGGTCGTCGCTGACTGGCAATTGGATGATCCCCGTGTAAAAGCGCAATCTCAAGGCCAGAAAGCTGAGCTTCCGACGGAGGCTCAATGTGTAAAAATACCAAGCGATATCGATCATCTGCTTGCAACTGATCCGGCGGCAGCGATGCATGCCAGGTTGTCGCTTCGCCACCAGCTTCTTACTGCCTTCGATGAAGGTAAGCGTATTGTCGGCTTCGATAGACAAGCCTCTGCTTACTTATTGGTTTAAGGCAATAAATCAAATTAAATGCAGCTCTGATGCGCATTCTCATGGACCATGCGCGAGCCTTTGTGATGCAGATGACAGCCGGAAATCCGTCCGCCACCGCTCGGTTGTGCTGTGCTCAATACAATTGAGCACGAAGGGTTTCGACAAGTTTTGAGCGGTTGGGCGGTCTCTTCGCAAACCGCTTACGCCAGCGGAGCAATAAGCTTCTATTGTCGGCGATGTGTGCGGTTGACCTCGTTAACGACCGTGACTTGCTTGAGCCGGTACCGTTAGCTCTGATGGCGAAAACCATATATCGTAGCTATTCTAGAATGTATTGGAAAGAAGCGGCAAGGGCTTTTGCCATGTCCGCTTCTTTTAAGCATGAATGGATTGGCACTATAAGCCTACTTCCTTTCGCATAGTCTCTAGGCGTTCCATAGCAACAACCCCATCAGCGATGTTTGGGGCGGGTGTTTCCGCTCCCATAAGCGCGGGCACGACATCTGCCAACAATGAATGATAGCCCTTGGGGTCTTCATTGGCCGCTGCGGTAAAGTTAGGCTTCCAAGTGAGTGTATCGCAGTCGCCTGACAATGTCGCATTCGGATCGTCAATTTTGAATGCTGGATTACGATGCCAGCGCACGTCGATAACATCGTCCACCTCAATACGCTGGTGATCTCCCATCAGTTCAATGCGTTCGACGGGGGTTCCGCGCGACTGAATCGTCCCCATCGCAATGGTGCCGATAGCGCCACATTCAAAATCGAATGCCGCGTGGATCAACAGCTTACCCGGTTCTTTTTCGACTTTCTTGGCTGTCAGCTTTCGAACAGGGGAAACCAAGTGGGAGACGAGGTCCATATAATGGACGCAGTGGTGCAGGAAAAAGCCAGTGTAATCGACGTTGCCCGCGAAATAACCGGGGGCTGTCATGTAATAGCCGGTTAGGCCCAGAACATCGCCGAATTGGCCCGATTTTATGATATTGGCTGCGATTTTGTTGCCGATCGAATAGCGTTTCATGAAGCCGAGCAGCAGTGGCTTTTTTGCTTTTTCGGAGGCTTTGAGAAGTTCACGTGCGCCTTCGGCAGACCCCGAAGGTGGTTTTTCCATGAATACAGGCAAGCCGCGTTCCAACGCTGCCTTGCCAAATGCAAGGTGTTGATCAGGGCCAACAGCCATGCCAATGGCATCAAGACCGCGTGTGTTGAGGAGGGCTTCAACATCATTTGTCAGTGTTCGCACCCCGAACTGCCGTCCGGCATTCGCAAACCGTGTCGGGTCTATGTCGCAAAGCGCGGCAATTTCCACATCGTAACGAACAAGCTGCGGGAGCAACATCTGGGTTGCGTGGATACCGCAACCAATCCAACCAATTTTGAGGGTCATCGACGATACTCCGTAAGCAGGAGGTGGCTTTTCATGAAGGCGGTGCTGGCTGACAGACGATCACTTTCGTCCTCGTGTGGCGCTCTCCATTGCGCAAAAGGAACGCCAAAGCGATCATCCTGACGGCGGAATGGTTCAAGCGATATTGGGCCGGTATAAGCGATCTCGTGCAGGGCGCGACAAACCGCAACCCAGTCTGTTGCGCCTGTGCCGGGAAAGCCGCGGTGATTTTCATTGGCCTGAAAATGCACAACCAGATCGCCTGCAAGCCTGATCGCTTCTGGAATTGAGCTTTCTTCCATATGCATGTGGAAAGTATCGAGCATCAGTTTTATCGCTGGCTTGTCAACTGCATCCAACAATTCGATTGCTTGCTGGGTTGTGCAAAGGACATCGCTTTCAAAGCGGTTAAGTGGCTCGACTGCGAGCAGAACATCGCTTCCCTGCGCATATTCACCGGCAATTTTCAGCGCTTTTACGCAGCTATCTTTACGGCGCAAACGCTCATCTTCTGAAACTGGCTGTGGCGGGCGGCCAGCAAAGACGAGAGGGTTTCCGGTCAGAGGTCCACCAACAACCTGCGCTCCAAGCGCATGGGCGCAATCAACCGTGTATTTGAGATAATCAATGCCGCCCTGATAGGCATTGTTGTCGGCGGAAGAGATATTGCGTTCAAGATTAACGCGTGCTGCAAGCACGACGAAAAGTCCTGCGTCATCGAGGGCTTTGCGTGTTTCTTTGAGGTCCAGTTCGCCGGGTTCTGGCACCAGCAACTCAACAAATTCAAATCCGTGTTCACGCATTTTATGGAAAAGGGAAAAATGCTGGGCTGTGAAAGGCCGCGCATATTGCATTGAAATCAACCCGATGGGGTTCATGATATTTCCTCGATTGCTTGAAGAACTATTGGGGAATGTAGGGGGTGTCAGCCTTTGACTGCCCCTTGTGTAAGGCCGCCGATAAGGCGTTTTTGAACGAGAAGGAAAAGAATGGTTGCGGGCATGGCGCCAACAACAGCACCCGCTGCGAGCAGTCCCCATTCGATTTGGTATTCACCAATCAGGGTCTGAATTGCGACGGTAACAGGGCGCACATTTCTGCCGCCAAGTGTCAGCGCATAAAGATATTCGTTCCATGCGGTGATGAAGATATAGATGCCAGTGGAAATAATACCGGGCATCATCAAGGGTATAATCACGCGCCGTAAAGCGGCGAGACGTGAGCAGCCATCCATCATCGCGGCTTCATCAAGGCTTTTGGGGATTGCCGCGACGTAGCTCGTCAGCATCCAGACTGAAAACGGAATGGCAACCGTGGAATTCGCAAGAATAAGGCCGAAATAGGTGTCCAGAATGCCATATTTTCGCATGATGATGAAAAGCGGCAGGATGAGCAGCACAATGGGGAACATGTTGATGAGCAGAAATTGCATCATGAACAATTTGCGCCCCAGAAAGCGAAAACGCGAGAGTGCATAGGCCGCGGTTACAGAAACGGCGAGGCCCAGCACCACTGTGCCAACCGCAATAACCAGGCTGTCGAGCATATTTTTGTAGAACTGCGCTTTGTTAAACAGCCGTTCGTAATTATCGAGGCTCCAGCCCGATGGTGAGAGCGAAACACCATTGGCTGAAAGCGCCTCGGTGGGCGTTAGCGACGTGAGCACCATCCACGCAAATGGTGCCAAAGCAAACAGCACGATGCAAGCGACGGGTAAGTCGGTGGTCAATATGCGTTTAAGCGTGCTTTGACGTTTCATTTTTCGACCTCTCGCATTGTACGAGCCAGATAAAGAACGACCAGAACGCCGAGCAGCAGCGTGAAGGTGACAGCGATAGCGGTGCCATAGCCGAAGTCGAGGTTTTGCCGCGCTTTTACGAATGCATAGAGAGGCAGCGTATAGGTTGAGTAGCCCGGGCCGCCGCCTGTCATGACGAAGATGACGTCCATGGAGTTTGCAACCCAGATCACGCGGAGCAAGCCTGCTGTTGCAAGCACAGGCGCTATGCCGGGCAGAGTTACGTTTACAAACTGACGCCAAGGCGAAGCACCATCAATGGATGCTGCCTCATACTGGCTTTTGGGAATGCCCTGTAAGCCCGCCAGGATCATGATCGCAAAGAACGGAAAGCCCTGCCATGTCAGTGTGGCGATGATTGCGTAAAGGGCGATATTTGGATCGGCCAGCCAAGGAACTGCCTGGCTTACAACTGAGAGATTGAGCAGGATGTCATTGAGAACGCCGGTGTTGGGATCGTAAATCCAGCGCCACATGAGCGCAATCACGACACTTGGCAACGCCCACGGAATGATGACCAGCGCACGCGCCAGACCACGCCATGGAAACTCTCTGTTGAGTAGCAGCGCCGTAATCAGACCAAGACCCATTTGAAGCGGGACGGTCAGTCCGATCCAGATGCATGTATTCCAGAATGCAGCCCAGAATACCGGATCTTGCAACAGCTTGATGTAGTTGCCAAGGCCAACAAATGCCGTCGCTTTGGGTTTGAACAGAACCAAATCGTAAAAACTTGTCCAAACTGCCTGCACCATCGGCAAGAAGACAATCACCAGCGTCACGATAACGGCAGGGCTCAGCAACCAGTAAGGCAACCATGTTTTGCTTCGGCGGCGAAGTCGCGTCGGTGCAATGGATGTGGAGGGCAATGCGGACATAGGTTATCTATCCATGCTAATGAAAGAACGGGATCTCGAAGGGGCAAGGGGAGGCATGGCAGCACAATTGTTTGCTGCCATATTGCTCACGCGCTTCAATCGATTAGTTTTGGAAAAGCTTTTCCAGTTCCTGCATCATCTGTTCGGAGGTGATTTGCCCAGCGAGTGCGCGTTGCATTTCAATTTGCCAAGCCGTGTTCACGAATTCCGATGTGCCCTCATTTTGTGGAAGCACATGTGCGAAGGGCAGTGAATCAACCGTGGCATCAACGAAACGGCGTTCGTGCAGCTTCCAGTCTTTGGCACCGCTTTTTGTCACGGTCATCTGACCGGTTGCACTGTTGAAGGAGACGTTATTTTCGCCTTCTGCAAGGAAGGAAATCCATTTCCAGGCAGCGTCTTTCACTTCTGAGGATGAGAATATCGCAAGCGATTCATCACCATAGGAGGTCCAGCGATTGCCTCCGCATTCAGGCACAGGCACTGCCGACACCTTGTCGCCTAAAGCGGCAACGAGGTCTTTGGACGATCCGATATGGTGGATTGTCATCGCCGTTTTTCCGCCTTTAAAGGCCGAGATAATCTCCTGAAAGCCGTCATTGGGTGCTGATGGTGGAATGACTTTGTCCTTCTGGAAAAGATCAATTACCCATTGATTGGCTGCCACCGCAGAGGGCGTCGTCAAGCCACCCGGCTTCAGCTCACCACCCTGTGAAAGAACAAAAGCGCCCCATTGATCCCATCCGCCTTTGCCTCCGCGAAGGCCAAAGCCGTAGCGATTTGGGGCCTCTGTGAGCTTGATGGCTGCGTTGCGGAAGTCTTCACAGGTTTTAGGAGGCTCAAGGCCTGCTTCTTTGAAGAGGTCAGCGCGATAATAGAGATAAAGGACGACATATTGAATAGGTAGATAGTATTGGCTGCCGTCTGCTGCTTTGTTCAACTCAAGGAGATTGTCGAGCAGGTCGTCTTTTCCGGCCCAGCCATTGATCCGCTCGCCAAGCGGCTCAAGTGCTTCCATTTCGGTCAAACGTGGCTGTGCAAACAGCTTGACCATGGCAGCATCAGGCGCGCTGCCACCAATAATCGACGTATAGAGATTATCGTAGTAGCTATTCCACGGAATATTTTCCGCCTCGATTTTGATGTCTGGATTGGCCTTTTCAAACTTGGCAACCAGTTCGGACATCGGATTTTCCGGGTTGTCGAAATGATACCAGAAGCGGACGGTTTCAGCAGATTGCGCGGAAAATGTCAGTGCAGCGGTAAATGCCGCACTGAGCATAAGAGATTTCAACATTTCAACTCCTCCCAGTTGTTTAAAAGGCCTCTCTTGTTCAGGCCATTCGGCTTAATGCCTGCGCCGCGTCCTCCAACGCTGCTTCAGCTGCCGTCAGTTCATTTGTGTATTGTAGAAAGCCATGCACCACGCCTTTTGTGATGGCTATTTCGTCCTTGCGGCCAATTTTTAACAGTCGCTCATGCAGCAAAATCGTATCGGAAAAGAGGGGGTCAATGCCTGCGGCTGTAAGATAAAGCGCGGGCATTTTTTCAAGAGCTGCATCTTCAGCGTGAAGTGGACAGGCCAGCGGATGTGAAGCAATGTCTTGCCCGCTCGCATACCAGTTCCAATAACGCTTCATTCTGTCGGTGGTAAGCCCCGGACCATTGATGAAGGCTTGATAAGATGGAGTTTCAAAATCCATGGCATAGTTGCCATAAAAGAGCAGGGCGCCCTTGGGCAGCGCATAATTGTTTTGCGCCGCGTGCAGCATCGCTGAGAGGGAAAGATTTGCGCCAGCGGAATCGCCTGCGATATAAACGGGGCCATCCAGCCCTTCTAATTGTCCATCAATTAATGCCCGCATGGTGCCGATGACATCGTGGAGGCCGGCGGGAAAAGGGTTTTCCGGTGCTAGCCGGTAATCAGGCAAAACAACGGTTAAACGGGTCTTTTCTGCGAGCACCCGTGCGCAGCGCTCATGCGTTTTGGGGCTGCAAAAGGCAAATCCGCCACCGTGAATGAAAAGAAGGGTTCCGGGCCTTTTGTTGATTGGTTCCAGAACGAGCAATGGGGTTTGTTGTGAGCCGATGGACGGGTTCGCAGCTATTTGCGTTAAACGCACGGCCTGCATTTCTGGAAGATTGATATTCCAGCGCTGGTTGTTTTTTTCTGCAAGCGTGCGACCCTCCGCAGGCGGAAGTGTCGTCGGATCAGGGGCGCCAGATAACTCAACAGCGATTTTTTCTAGAAGAGCCCGCATTTCTGGCAACGGTTCATGATCGAGGATATGTGTCATTGCGACTGACCTTCTTCCGGGAATACAGCTGGCCCAAAATCGACAATGGTTGCAATATGATGGCGCATGGCGATCTGTGCAGCTTCAATGTCCGCTGCTTCAAGTGCATCAATAATTGCGCAATGACGTAGCGCGGTTCCACGCAGGTCGCGTGCACTGCCGCTTTGTGAGATTTTGAAGCGATGATTATGCACGAGGCAACGATGTAAAATGGGGTTCAGAGCGGGCAGGTCTGCTTCGTCGAAAATGCGCCGGTGAAAATCACGATCGATTGCAGCTAGACGATATTCGTCTTTTTCATCAGCTGCCTGCAGCATCCCCTCCAGCATTTCTTTAAGATCATCCGTCAGCTTTTTGGATCGCCGCATCATCACGCGTGGAATACCATTGCATTCAATGGAATTGCGCAGGCGAAACATTTCAACAGCTTCATCCGGCGTACAAAGAGAAACTTGTGTTCCCCTATGTCCTTGTCTCAGCACAAGGCCTTCTTCCTGCAATTGGAGCAACGCTTCACGCACCGGTCCTTGGCTGCACTGAAAATGCGCGGCGATTTCCAATTCTGTCAAGTTGGCCCCAGCGGGCAATGTGCCAAGCATAATATCCCGCTTGAGCGCTTCAAATACGACTGCTGCTTTTGGAGGCCTGCTCTGAACGAGTTTGGGTGAAAAATATGCCACGCCGATGTCTGAGCCTCCTTGCCTAATGTCTCAATTATCATTATTGATAATAATATCGATAAAAGACGTCAAGCGAAAACTCTGGGAGGAGAAGGCATGATCGCCATCGCGTTGGAACGTATCCAGAAGACTTATGGCACCCATAAAGTCATCCACGATCTCGACTTTCGGATCGAGAGTGGAGAGTTTGTTGTTCTGGTCGGTCCCTCCGGTTGCGGCAAATCCACTTTGCTCAGAATGATCGCGGGTCTGGAGGATATATCGGGCGGTGAATTGAAATTTGGCGATGCCATCGTCAACGAGCTTTCGCCCTCGGAGCGTAACATTGCGATGGTCTTTCAGGATTACGCGCTCTATCCGCACATGAGTGTGGAAGAGAATATGGCGTTTGGACTCAAAATGCGCGGCTCGAATGATAATGACGTATCATCTCGCATTGGAACGGTGGCCGAAACGCTTAAAATTGGCGAGTTTCTTGCGCGTCGCCCTGCACAACTTTCAGGGGGGCAACGCCAGCGTGTCGCTATGGGGCGCGCGATTGTGCGAGAGCCCAATGCATTTTTGTTCGATGAACCGCTCTCGAATCTTGATGCCGCTTTGCGTGTTGAAATGCGGCTGGAAATTGCGAAACTACACAGAAAGATTAAAGCGACCACCGTTTATGTGACGCATGATCAGGTCGAGGCGATGACACTTGCTGATCGAATTGTGGTTATGAACAAGGGCAATGTCGAACAGATTGGCAAGCCGCTCGATATATATCGGAAACCTGCCAGTCTTTTTGTTGCGCAATTCATTGGCAGCCCGACCATGAACGCTCTTCCTGCTGAGGTTCGACAGAACAGTGGAGAAACTCTCGTGCTGTCCTGCACAGGGAGGGACATTTCTCTGCGTTCCCACTTCGCGCCGCTCAATGTTCAGGGTCATGTTACGCTGGGCATTCGGCCAGAAGACCTGGCGGCTTGTTCAGCACAAGACGCTTGGTTCAGCGGTGAGCTTGCGGTGGTTGAACGCTTGGGAAGTCAGATGTTTGGCTATATCGAAATTGGCCAGCCTAAAATGCTGACCGTTGAGTTCCCGCGTGATAGCGAGTTGGAGCTAGGGCAACAGGTGCACGTCAAAGGAGACGAAAGCCGGGTCCATCTATTTCATATTAAAACGGGTAACAGGGTTTAAAACTTTTGCGCTGAGCCCCAACATTGGGCCATTGAAAGGAATTATATTTCTATCGAAAACAGTGGCAAATTGATAGCTCAGCAAATAAGGATATTGTCGTAAAGGCTGTCATGTCGCGAACTGATCAAAGCTAGCAAACAGGATCCAAACGAGATCATCAGCTATTACAGTTTGTGCCATATAAATTGATACAGGAACTCTCATTTGGCAGTTGGCCGGCAATCCATTCCGCCTCTCAATGCACTTGTGGTGTTTGACAGTGCTGCCCGTCTTGGCAGCTTCTCACGCGCGGGCCTTGAACTTGGTCTCACGCAGAGTGCGGTCAGTCGTCAGATCGGCAAACTCGAAGCTTTCATTGGTTCGAAATTGTTCAACCGTTTGCCCATTGGCGTTCAATTGACAGCGATCGGTGAAAGCTATGCCTCAGAAGTCAGTCGTCTTCTCGGAGATCTGACAACCGTAACGGACGGGCTGAGGGCATGGACCGGCCCGCGTCAGATTACCATTGCCTGTTCACGCGGCATTGCCGATCAGTGGTTTCTCACACGTGTCGGCATGTTGAAAACGGAAATTCCGGGTATCGAAATCAGGCTGCGGGTCACTGATGACGTAGCGCATTTGCGGCTTGATGAATTTGATCTCGCTCTTTTTTATCGAAAAGAACGACCTATCGGGGTCAACCTGACAATTCTGGGACGTGAAGAGGTAGTGCCTGTTTCCGCACCTGGCTGTGGAAACATCATGGAGTTGAAAGCTCCCGTCCTGCTGGCAATCGAAGACACGATGCGCGATTGGCAAGGCTGGCCGGAATGGTGGCAGGATGCAAAGCTGTCACCGCCCGCCGGCGCATTGGAGTGGCGTCTTGGCGATTACGGATTATGTGTCGCTGCCGCAACGCAAGGCATTGGCATCACGTTGGGGTGGACATGGCTGATTAAGGAGCAGCTGGCAGCTGGTACGCTTGTGCCTGCTCACGACCACATGATGCGCTCTGATGCCTATTTTTACTTGATGCGTCCAGCCGACCGCCATCAACGCAGAATCGTTCGTGAAGTGTCTGACTGGCTTATTGCCAGCAACGGGAATGATCCCGTTACATAAAGATGATTTGGGTTATTCCCCAGGTGTTGTGGCACGGCGACGAGCCATGACGCGGTAGCGTGCGTAGCCTATAATCGTAAAGAGCAACCAGGCAACCTGCGTGATGATGGAGCCGAGGTTGAAATTCCACGAGAGTGAGTAGATCAAAGCCACGCCACCCAGAATGTTAAGCAGCGTGATAATGGCGTCATCCACCGTATAAATGCGCAGCTGAATCAGGGCGTAAGCCGTGAGATAGAAGACTGCGCCCAACAGGCCGATAATATCCGGCAAGCTCATTTTGATCTCCACGATCATAGAAAATCCGATGCAGGAAGTGCTTCCCAAATTGTGGACGGCGCATCCTTGAAACGCTCCTTTATCCGTGTCTGAAAAAATGCCAAGCCACACATTTTACATGGGGGTATGCAGAAAAGTCATATCAGAAAAAGCTCACGCAACCCTTGAAAACAGGGACACGTCTAAGGTACGCAACCCTGAAAATCGCTTGAGCTATGAATTAATCACAAGCTGAAAGTCTAAGGGGTAACGTATGTCTGAGCAAAAGAGCCAGTTTCAATTAACGCGCCGATCCTTCATGTCTGGTGCAGCAGGCTTCGGCCTTGTTGCCGCCAGTGGCATGAGTGGATTGATCAATTCTGCAATAGCTGCAGAAGCGGATGGTACGCCAAAGAAAGGCGGAGTTCTCAAGCTCGGCATTGGCGGTGGTTCCACCACCGACAATTTCGACCCGCGCCTGCTGAAAGACTGGGTTCCAGTCAATCAGGCCTATATGCTGATGAATGGTCTTGTCGAAATCGACGCCAACAACAAAGCAGTGCCTGAACTGTTTGAAAGCTGGGAACCGTCAGCCGACGCCAAAGAATGGACTTTCAAAGTTCGTCAGGGCGTAACCTTCCATAACGGTAAGACGCTTGATGCCGACGATATCATCTACTCTATCAATCTGCATCGCGGTGAAACGACCTCAGGCGCGCGTTCGCTTGCGGCTGCTTTCACCGATGTGTCAAAAGATGGTGACGACAAGGTCAAGATCACGCTCGAAAGCGGCAATGCCGATCTGCCTTACATCCTGTCCGACTATCACTTCCTCGTTGTTCCCAAAGGCTGGACGGACTTTAACAAGCCAGTTGGCACCGGACCTTTTGTCTATGAGCGTTTTCAGCCTGGTGTGCGTTCGCGTTTCACGCGGAATGAGAGCTATTGGAAGCCAAACACGGCGTGGGTCGATGCGGTTGAAGTTATCGTTATCAACGATGTGTCTGCCCGTACCAACGCCATGATGTCCGGTCAGGTTCATGCGATCAATCAGCTCGACTTCAAAACCGTCGATCTGTTGAAGCGCAACCCGAACCTCAACATCGTTCAGTCGGCCTGCGGTCAGCATTTCTCATTCTTGATGGATTGCACGCAGGCACCATATACCGACAACAATGTCCGCCTCGCGATCAAATATGCTATTGACCGTGAACAGCTGCTAAAAACCGCTCTGCGCGGTTACGGCCGTATCGGCAACGACAACCCAATTCCAAGCTCCGACCCATATTTCAATGCTGATTTGCCACAGCGTGCCTACGATCCTGAAAAAGCAAAATTCCATCTCAAGCAGGCTGGTATGGATTCGCTTAAAATCCAGCTCGCGGCCTCCGATGCTGCTTTCACCGGCGCAGTGGATGCGGCTGCAATTTTCCGCACTGCCGCTGCAAAATCCGGTATTGATCTCGACATCAAGCGAGAGCCAGCAGATGGATATTGGGACAATGTCTGGATGAAGGCACCGTTCTGCATGTCCTATCGCGGTGGTCGTCCAACCGCGGATCTTGCGCTTTCTGTAGCTTATATCTCAACAGCCTCACAGAACGACACACATTGGAAGAATGAAAGCTTTGACGCCAAGCTGCTTGAAGCCCGCGCCATGCTGGACGAAACCAAGCGCAAGGAAATCTACGCTGAATTGCAGACCATGATCAGCGACGAAGGCGGTGCGCTTATTCCAATGTTCGGCGACTATCTCGACGCCACATCCAAAAAGCTCAAAGGCGTGACCACCCATCCGATGTTCAATCTGATGGGTGCCCGCCTTGCCGAAAAAGTCTGGCTGGAAGCATAAATGTTCGTTCTTATTCTCAAGCGTGTGGGGCTCGGGCTTCTCACGCTCTTCCTCGTGTCGGCGTTGATTTTCGCCGGCACGCAGATCCTGCCGGGTGATGTGGCTTCCGCCATTCTCGGCCAGAATGCAACACCGGAGGCGCTGGCCACATTGCGCGAAAGCCTTGGCCTTAATCAGCCACTGCTTGCGCGCTATTTCTCTTGGCTTGCAGGCTTCGTGACGGGTGATCTGGGCACTTCGCTCGCCAATCAGCAGCCTGTTGCAGAATTGCTTTGGCCGCGGTTTTGGAACACAATGGCGCTCGCAGCCTTTGCAGCGGTCGTCAGCGTTCCAATCGCAATCCTTCTCGGCCTTATTACAGCTGTCAAGCGCGGTGGTATTTTCGATCGTGTTATCAACATCGTGGCGCTAGCCTTCGTTTCACTGCCTGAATACTTCCTTGGCCTCTTGCTGATCCTGTTTTTGTCCATCCGCTTCAACATCCTGCCAAGTCTTGCCGACACTTACGAAGGCATGACCGTATTTGAATGGATGCAGGCAACAGCCCTGCCGGCGCTGACACTGGTTCTTGTAACGGTCGCGCAAATGATGCGCATGACACGTACCGCCGTCTTGTCGGTTATGGATCAGGCCTATGTCGAAACCGCTTATCTCAAGGGACTTCGCACCAAACGCGTCGTAACCAAGCACGCTTTGCCGAATGCCGCAGCCCCAATTGTTAATGTGGTAGCGTTCAACATTGCTTACCTCATCACTGGTGTTGTGCTTGTCGAAGCTGTCTTTAACTACAACGGCCTGGGCCGCTTTATGGTTGATGCTGTTTCCAAGCGTGACCTTCCTCTCGTACAAGCAGCAGCTCTCGTCTTCGGCGCAGCCTACGTCATTCTTAATATCATCGCAGATGTTGCTGCCATCGCACTCAATCCGCGTCTGAGGCACCCACGTTGAAGAAATCTATCCCCCTCACGGCGTGGATTGGCCTCGCCATCGTCACTTTCTGCCTGTTAATGTTCCTGTTTGGGCCAATGATCGCGCCTTATGGTCAGGAAGAAATCGTCGGCGCGCCATTTGACCCTCCGTCGGCGCAGTTCTGGTTCGGTCTTGATCAGAATGGTCGTGACATGTTGTCTCGTCTGCTTTTTGGTGCGCAGATGTCGATTGGTGTATCCCTCGCTGCATCACTGCTCTCGTTTAGTATTGGTGTGCCGCTTGGTTTCCTCGCGGCTATCTTTGGTGGCTGGATCGATACAGTGCTTTCGCGCATCGTTGATACTGTCATGTGCATTCCGGTGCTCATCTCGGCGCTCGTCATCCTTCAGGCACTCGGTTCTTCACTGCCGGTTCTGATTATCACCATTGCATTGCTTGATTCCACGCGTGTTTTCCGTTTAGCGCGTATCGTAGCGCAGGGCGTCAATGTGCTGGAATATGCTGAAACCGCACGTCTTCGTGGTGAAGGTCTGGGTTGGCTGATCTGGCGTGAAATTCTGCCGAACACGCTGCCACCGCTGATTGCGGAATTTGGTCTGCGTTTCTGCTTCACTTTCCTTTTTGTTGCGGGCTTGTCGTTCCTTGGCCTTGGTATCCAGCCACCATTTGCAGACTGGGGCGGCATGGTGAAGGATAATCAGCAGGCTATTCTCTACGGCCTTTACGCACCACTGTTTCCGGCAGCTACAATCGCCATCCTGACCATTGGCGTCAACCTCGTCGTCGACTGGCTGCTGGCCGGACGCACGACCACGCAGGGAGCGGATCGATGAGCAAGGATATCGTTCTTTCCATCTCTGACCTCATCGTCAAAGCACCGAACGGTGCAACGCTTGTCGATCATGTCGATTTGACACTGAAACGCGGTGAGGTGCTTGGCCTGATTGGCGAATCCGGTGCAGGCAAATCCACCATTGGGCTGGCTGCAATGGGTTATGGCCGTGGCGGTTGCAAAATCGCCCACGGGACCGTTGTCGTTGATGATATTTCACTGATGGACGGCACCCGCGAAACCCGTGAAGAGGTGCGCGGCGCACGCATCGCCTATGTGGCGCAAAGCGCAGCGGCGTCTTTTAATCCAGCGCATCGCATTGGCGATCAGATCATGGAAGGCCCACTTTATCACGGCCTGATGAGCAAAGCCGAAGCAAAAGCATGGATGCTCGAATTGCTGCATACATTGCAGCTTCCGGATGCCGACACTTTCGGTGACCGTTATCCGCATCAGGTTTCTGGTGGTCAGCTGCAACGTGCCATGGTCGCCATGGCGATGTCCTGTCGCCCGGACATTCTGGTGCTGGACGAACCAACCACCGCACTGGACGTGACGACCCAGATTGAAGTGCTGGCACTCTTGCGCAGCCTTATCCAGCGCTACAACACGGCCGCTCTTTATATCACGCATGACCTTGCTGTCGTGGCGCAGATCGCAGATCGCATCATGGTTTTGCGTCATGGCAAAATGGTCGAGCTTGGCTCCGCAGAGGAAGTTCTCGAAGCACCTAAGCAGGATTATACCCAGCGACTGGTGTCCGAGCGTGAATCAAGCATTTCAGGCGAACAGGCCGAACACAAAACCGGCGATATCCTGCTCGACGTTAAAAACGCGACTGCTTACTACGGTAAGAAGCTCGTTCTAAATGATGTGAACTGCCATATTCGCCGCGGTGAAACGCTTGCAGTTGTGGGTGAGTCCGGTTCTGGTAAATCAACGCTTGCACGCATCATTGCCGGTCTTCCGCCGCACTCTAGCGGCCTCATTACGCTTGCGGGGCAGCGGTTGGATGCCAGCTATAAAAAGCGCTCGCGCGAAGAATTACGCCGCATTCAGCTTGTTTATCAGCTCCCGGATGTAGCGTTGAATCCGAGGCAGACGGTGGGCGAGATCATTGGCCGACCGATGAAGTTCTATTTTGGAATGAATGAGGACCAGCGCGAGATTGAGGTGAAAAGCCTGCTTGAACTTATTGGCCTGCCTGCCGATTTTGCAAGTCGCCTTCCGGGTGCGCTTTCAGGCGGGCAGAAGCAGCGGGTATGCATTGCACGTGCGCTGGCAGCAAAGCCTGATCTTATCATCTGCGATGAAGTAACGTCTGCGCTTGATCCTCTTGTTGCTGAGGAAATTCTGCGGCTTTTACGCAAGCTCCAGGATGAATTGCATGTGTCCTATCTCTTTATCACTCACGATCTTGGTGTTGTGCGCAGGCTCGCGGACAGAACCATGGTCATGCAGAAGGGCAAGGTGGTTGAAACCGGTACCACAAAGGCAATTTTTGAGCCGCCTTATGAGCCTTATACGGAGCAGCTTATAACATCCGTACCGGAGCTGCGCCGTGATTGGCTCGACGACATCCTCAAAGCACGCGCCGCTAGTTAAACTACAGATGCGGCGCAGATGCCGCATCGAAATATTCATTATAAAGTGGACCCTATCATGACCGTAAACGTCACTGAACATCTGTGGATCACCCTTAAGGACGGCACGCGCCTTGGTGCGCGCCTTTGGCTGCCAGAAGGCGCCGAGGCAAATCCCGTCCCGGCCGTTCTCGAATATATCCCTTATCGCAAGCGCGATGGAACACGGGGCCGCGATGAGCCTATGCATGGCTATTTCGCACAGAACGGCTATGCTGCTATCCGTGTCGACATGCGCGGTACGGGTGAATCCGACGGCCATATGGCTGATGAATATATTCAGCAGGAACAGGATGATGCGCTTGAAGTCATCGCCTGGATTGCGGAACAATCATGGTGCAGTGGCAATGTTGGCATGATGGGCAAAAGCTGGGGTGGTTTCAATGGCCTTCAGGTTGCCGCCCGCCGACCGCCAGCATTGAAGGCGGTCATCACCGCCTACTCAACCGATAATCGCTTTACAGATGACATCCATTACATGGGCGGTCTTCTGCTCAACGACAATTTGTGGTGGGGCACGATCATGCTCGCCTATCAGTCGCGGCCGCTTGACCCGGCAATCGTGGGTGACGGCTGGCGTGATGCGTGGATTGAACGTCTCGAACGCCTGCCATTCTTCCCGGCCCGATGGCTGGAACACCAGCATTATGATGGCTATTGGAAACATGGCTCAGTTTGTGAAGATTGGTCCGCGATTCAGTGTCCGGTCCTCGCCATTGGCGGATGGGCAGACAGCTACACAAATGCTGTTCCGCGGCTGCTTGAAAATCTTAAAGTTCCTGCGCGCGGCATCATCGGTCCTTGGGGGCATGTCTATCCTCAGGATGGTATCCCAGGCCCGGCCATCGGTTTCCTTCAGGAAGCGGTTCGCTGGTGGGATCAGTGGTTGAAGGGCAAAGATACAGGCATCATGGACGAGCCAAAGCTGCGGGCCTATATTTGCGACACGATCGAGCCAACCGGCTCACGCGACTTTACCAATGGTCGCTGGGTCGGCGAAAAGAGTTGGCCATCGACTGAGATTGTGCCTCAGCCTTTTGCACTTGGTGCCGACTTCTCGCTCGGTAAAGCCGATGCAATTAACGCTGTTCTTTCGATTTCATCGCCAGCAAGTCACGGCAAAGCGGGTGGTGAATGGATGGCGACCGGTTGCCCCGGCGAGCACCCAACCGACCAGCGCCTTGATGATGGTGGTTCTCTCAACTTTGACACAGCAGTACTGACCGAAGACCTGGAAATTCTCGGCGCGCCGGTCGCTCGTCTCACATTCACTGTCGATCAACCAGTCGCTCAGGTTTCACTGCGTTTGAGCGATATTCTGCCTGATGGTCGTATCACGCGTATCAGTTATCAGGTCTTCAATCTCAATCACATCAACGGCCATGATAAGCCTGAAATGTTGGTGCCGGGTAAGATTTACGAAATTGCAATCAAGCTCAACGATACCGGTTACAGCTTCAAAAAAGGCCATCGTATCCGTCTTTCTGTTGCAACTGGTTACTGGCCAATGGTCTGGCCATCGCCAAAGCGTGTGACGCTCTCGCTTGATACTGCGGCATCGCTTCTCCAGCTTCCCGTCCGTAAAGCTGCTGTTGATGATGCAGGAGTAGCGTTTCAACAACCAGCGCATGGTCCTGCTACTCCCCTCACACAACTCGATCCCGGTAGCGTCCGCCGCTGGACCGAGCAAGATCATGTCACGGGTGAAACACTCTACGTGACAGAAGGCATTGGTGGTCTGTTTGGCGAAGGAATTCTGCGGTTTGACGATATCGGTACAGAACTAAGCCACAGCCTGAAGCGAGAGCTTCGCGTGCGTGACGAAGACCCAGTAACAGCGTCCTATGTGCTGACACAGGCTTATCGTATGGGACGTGAAGACTGGATGATCGATATTGAAACGACGACCAGCCTACATTCGGATCACCAGAATTTCTATATTTCAGGCATTCTGAGCGCGAAGGAAAATGGCAACGAAGTCAAAAAACGCGAATGGGGACAGACTATTCCCCGCGATCATCTGTAAGTTTTTTAGCACCGGGCTACTTTCTAAGGCTCGGTGCCATTTTCATGCTATCCGTCCTCGCGTATCAACCGGTAGGCTGGAATACTGTGTATTCTCGTTAAAACTCTGGGGGGGCGGGCGCATATAAATCCATCGAACGGTTGTTTCGAGGGAAGCATATCAATGCTATTTTGGGCGTGTATAAAAGATACTGCTATTTCCATTCAATGAATGAGTCTTGAGCCTGCGGACCACTTTGCAAAGGCGTTCATGACTGTTTTGCGATTCGGATGTAAATCCCTTTGAATCGTCATTCAAAACCCCAGGACCTATACGCCTTTTCTATTCTGCTGATAGGTTTTTGCGCGCCAAACTCAAAGGTTCCACTTTGCTCATACGTCGACTTTACTTTCTACAAAATTACCCTTTCATAGCGCGCATGTTCCAGTAGACGCTCAGGAGGAAGCTTTGAAAGCACTTGTTCTCGAAGAAAAGGGAAAGCTCTCGCTTAGAGAATTCGATATGCCGATGACGCTTGGACGCAAGGATGTGCGCATCAAGATTCACACAGTCGGCATATGCGGATCAGATGTGCACTATTACACTCATGGGCGTATCGGTCATTTCATAGTCAACGAACCGATGGTTCTTGGTCATGAAGCATCGGGAACCGTAATTGAAGTGGGTGAAGATGTAACAAATCTTGCTGTGGGTGACCGTGTCTGCATGGAGCCGGGCATTCCTGATCCGACCTCGCGCGCATCGAAACTCGGTATCTATAATGTGGACCCGGCCGTTCGTTTCTGGGCGACGCCACCCGTTCATGGCTGCCTTGTGCCGGAAGTGATCCATCCCGCTGCCTTCACCTATAAGCTGCCGGATCATGTTTCATTTGGTGAGGGTGCAATGGTCGAGCCTTTTGCCATTGGGATGCAGGCGGCCTTGCGTGCACGCATTCAGCCCGGCGATGTGGCTGTCGTTACCGGGGCAGGTCCCATTGGCATGATGGTAGCGCTGGCGGCACTTGCCGGAGGTTGCGCAAAAGTGATCGTCGCCGATCTGGCCCAGCCCAAACTGGATATCATCGCTGCCTATGACGGTATTGTGGCAGTAAATATTCGAGAACGCAGTCTTGCGGAAGCCATCGCAGACCATACCGATGGCTGGGGTTGCGATCTGGTTTTCGAATGTTCTGGTGCCGCATCTGCCATTCTCAATATGGCAAGCTTGGCGCGACCAGGAGGCGCGATTGTGCTTGTCGGCATGCCGGTTGATCCTGTGCCGGTGGATATTGTCGGGCTTCAGGCCCGCGAGTTGCGCCTTGAGACAGTTTTCCGTTATGCAAATGTCTATGACCGCGCCATCGCGTTAATTGCTTCGGGAAAAGTTGATCTCAAGCCGCTGATAACGGCTACATTGCCTTTTGAAGACAGCATTCGTGGCTTTGATCGAGCAGTCGAAGCACGGGAAAATGATGTGAAGCTTCAGGTCACCTTTCCACAATAAAGGAAAACCATATACGTTGGAACATCGGCGTTTGCTCTGAGGGAGCAGCGTCGATTAGTTTCCGGTGCATCCATTGATGGCTGTGCCATAGAACATCGATCAGAAGACATTTTCTCGCCGCCAAAACTGTGTGCGGAAATAGTATCTGATCCTAAACTGGTATCAGCGCATGCTAAAAAATATGAAGACAACCATGTCGCTTATTGGCGCCTGAAAGCTTTGTTGATATTGCAGTCTCACGTTCAAAAAGCTCGATAATATGGGGTTTTTATGCCGCGAAGACCGGAAAAATAAGGTGCCGATGCACAGAAACAGCGTTGTTTGGTGCTCCGACTTTCTCAAATCACTGAAATTGTATGTAAAAAAAGTATCATAATATTCTATGTTGTGATGTAGCCCTTGGCGTTCACACCACCCAGAATGCATTCATCATGAGACATGGCCTGGAGCAGAGGAGCCCAGGCCTTGCAACTGTATCATGATCTGCGTCAGGGAGGATGTCATGCAACCAGATTTGGAGCTTGTGCATATCCGCAAAGGAGAGTCCTTTGCGGCGTGGATGCATGGTTATCCATTTCGCACTGTGCGCTGGCATTACCATCCCGAATATGAAATCCATCTCGTGGTGGCAACTTCTGGCACCTTCTATATGGGCGATCATGTCGGGCGTTTTGCTCCGGGGCAATTGATCATGACTGGCCCTAATCTACCACATAACTGGATTAGTGAGATCGAGCGAGGTGAAAGAGTACCCACGCGTTCCATGGTGATTCAATTCCCGGAAGCTTTTATTGAAAATGCGCTCGCAATCATGCCGGAAATGGGTGATCTGGGGCCCTTACTGGAGCGCAGCCGTCGCGGATTGTTGTTCGATGACGAAACAAGCATCAAAATCCGCCCTCTCATGGAGCGTCTCATCGTGGCGCAGGGACTGACGCGAATTGCGCTTTTCTGGGAAATTCTGGATCTGCTCTCAAATGCGTCTGAGCCGGAAGTGCTCGCGAGCCTGAGTTATGAGCTTGATGTAACACGTTTCAGCCCTTGCGGGATCAATCGCGCCCTTGCTTATCTGCGAGAACATCTGACCGAGCAGATTGAGGAAACGGAACTCGCTGACATGCTGGGGCAGAGTCAGAGTGCGTTTTCCCGCGCTTTCAAGCGCCATACAGGGACGACGCTGGTGCGCTATCGCAACCAGTTGCGTGTCGATCTCGCCTGCCAGATGCTGCTGACCATGCCGGAAGTGCGGATCACCGATATTTGCTACGAGATCGGCTTCTCCAACCTGTCCAATTTCAACCGGCATTTTCTCAAGTTCAAGGGCATGTCTCCTTCGCAGTTTCGTACCACTTTTGCCGCAAACAAAATTCTGGTGATGCAAGATCAAACAGAGCCGGAGGATGCGGTTATTCGCAATTTGGGCGGGCGGGTTTCTGCCCAAACTATGCAGGCGTTGCCTGTCAATCTGTAACGGGAGGTAAATCTCAATGAAAAAAGCCATTTTAACTGTGAGCACTGTTCTTGCTCTTCTGGCGTCCCCTGCTATTGCGCAGGAAAAGCTCAAGATCGGGATGACATTTCAGGAACTGAACAATCCCTATTTCGTTTCGATGCAGGAAGCGCTCCGCGGTGCAGCCGAAAGCATTGGCGCTGACGTTGTTGTCAGCGACGCTGGCCATAATGTCGCCAAGCAGATTTCCGACGTGGAAGATATGCTCCAGCAGAACATCGACATCCTGCTGCTCAATCCTACCGACAGCGCTGGTGTTGAAGCAGCCGTCGTTGCTGCCAAGGAAAAAGGCGTGATTGTCGTTGCGGTCGATGCCAACGCCAATGGTCCGGTTGATACTTTCGTTGGCTCCAAAAACCGCGATGCGGGTTACCAGTCGTGCAAGTATCTTGGCGAAAGCCTTGACGGCAAGGGCGAGGTTGCCATTCTGGATGGCATTCCGGTTGTTCCTATCCTTCAGCGCGTTGAAGGCTGCAAGGCAGCGCTTGAAGAGTTCGAGGGCATCAAACTGGTCGACACACAGAATGGTCGTCAGGATCGGTCAGTGGCGCTTGGTGTTGTTGAAAACATGATCCAGTCCCACCCTAATCTCAAGGGCATTTTTTCGGTCAATGATGGTGGCGCTATGGGCGCTCTGGCTGCAATTCAGGGCTCAGGCCGTGATATTAAGCTGACTTCTGTCGATGGCGCGCCAGAAGCTGTTCAAGCCATCAAGGACGGCACGCCTTTCATCGAAACAACGGCACAGTTCCCGCGTGATCAGGTGCGCGTTGGTCTTGCGATGGCGCTGGCGCAGAAATGGGGTGCACGCGTTGTTCCTAAGGAAGTTCCGATCGACGTCATGGTGATCGATGCCAAGAACGCTGAAGGTTTCAGCTGGTAATCATCCTCCCTGCTCCCGTTCCGGTTCAATGCATTGGCAGCACAAGTGTGAAACGCTTTTGCTGAGGAGAATGCGAAAAGCCGCTGCGCCCGAAAGGGCGCACGTGGGACGGGAGCCACTTATTGGTTAGGAACAAATCGTGCTTGAGCTGAAAGGCATCAAAAAAAGCTTTGGCCGGATCGAGGTTCTCCACGGTGTGGATCTAAATGTGCGTGCTGGTGAAGTTCACGCCCTTCTCGGGGAGAACGGTGCGGGCAAATCTACACTGATGAAGATACTCTCCGGTATCTTGCGCCCTTCCGAGGGTGAAATCCGGGTTGACGGTAAAGAGCGCCATTTCGCCGACTACGACGATGCCATTCGAGCTGGCATCGGTATTGTGTTTCAGGAATTCAGCCTGATTCCGTATCTCAATGCAGTCGAAAACATGTTTCTGGCGCGTGAAATGCGCAATCGCCTCGGGCTTCTCGACCGGGCGGCCATGCGCAGCCGTGCGCGCGAAATTATGGCAAAGCTTGGCGTGGATGTGCAGCTCGACGTGCCGATCAACCGGCTTTCTGTGGCAGAACAGCAATTTGTCGAAATCGCCAAAACACTGGCACTTGATGCGCGCATTCTTATTCTCGATGAACCGACGGCCACATTGACTCCATCCGAAGTTGAGCACCTTTTCAAAGTGATGCGCGAGTTGCGCCGTCAGGGCGTGGCAATTATTTTTATCTCCCATCATCTTGAAGAGATTTTTGAGATCTGCGACCGGATTACGGTTCTGCGCGACGGGAATTATATCAAGTCCTGTGATGTCTGTGATGTCGATAATGACCGCCTGGTCGAGATGATGGTCGGGCGTCGTCTGGAAGCCGGTTTTCCACCCAAAGCCGACATTGATGTGAGAGCGCCGGTAATCATTGATGTGGAAGAATTACAATTGCGTAAAGGCGGACCCGTTTCGCGCTTTAGCCTGCGCAAGGGCGAGGTTTTGGGTTTTGCCGGGCTGGTCGGCTCAGGCCGGACGGAAAGCGTTCTGGCCATGCTCGGCGCACATGCGTCTGTTCAATGCAAGATGAAATTGGATGGCGTGGCGACGCGGCTTTCCGGCCCTGATCAGGCGCTTGAAAACGGTATCGGGCTTTTGCCGGAAAGCCGTAAAGAGCAAGGGCTGATCACCAGCTTCTCGATCCTGCAAAATATTTCCCTCAACAATTACGGCAAATATCGCCGCCTGCACTGGTTTGTCGACCTTAAAAAAGAGCTCAAAGCCACACAAGTTGCCATGCAGCAGGTGCGGGTGAAGGCGCAGGGACCTTATGCGCGCATTGATACGCTTTCGGGGGGCAATCAGCAGAAAGTGGTCATCGCGCGCTGGCTCAATCATGACATGCGCGTGCTGATTTTTGACGAACCCACACGCGGTATTGATGTCGGTGCGAAGGCAGAAATCTATGCCCTCATGCGCGCTTTCACCAATGCCGGATATTCGATCATCATGATTTCTTCCGAACTGCCGGAGATCATCGGCATGTCAGACAGGGTCTGCGTGTTCCGTTCCGGCGGTATCGTCGCAACGCTCGAAGGTGAAAAAATCACGTCTGAGGAAATTATGACCCAAGCCACAACGGGGAAGCCGCACTATGTCCAATAATGCAAATATTGCCACAGCTGAAAAGAAGAGCGGCTTTTCACTGCGCCATTGGCTGCATTCGCCGCTCATATTGCCCTTGGCGGGCCTGATCGTCGTCTCCGTCCTGATGGGACTTGCCAGCGACAATTTCTTCAGCGTGCCGAACATCCTCAATGTGTTACGGCAGGTCTCTATCGTCGCTGTATTGGCGGTCGGTATGACTTTTGTCATCCTCACTGGCGGTATCGATTTGTCCGTTGGCGCGGTCATGGCGCTGGTTGGAACGCTTGCATCGGGCCTCATGGTGCATGCCGGGATTCCGGCAAGTGCTGCCCTTGGTCTTGGCCTGCTCATCGGGCTTGCGATTGGCACCATCAATGGTGTCCTTGTTGCATGGGGGCGAATGCCGGCAATTATCGTGACGCTTGCCACTATGGGCATGGCGCGTGGTCTTGGTCTTATTTATTCCGGCGGTTATCCGATCAGCGGCCTGCCGAGCTGGGTGTCATGGTTTGGTGTGGGGCGCATCGGCATGATCCCTGTGCCGGTTATCATTATGTTTATCATCTACGCGATTGCATGGGTGCTGCTCGAACGCACTGCTTTTGGTCGCCATGTCTATGCGCTGGGCGGCAATGAGACCGCAGCGCGGCTTTCGGGCGTGAAAACATTGCGCGTCAAACTTGCCGTCTACGCGATCTCTGGTCTCACATCGGCTCTCGCCGCAGTTATTCTGACCGGGCGTCTGATGAGTGGTCAACCGAATGCGGGCATGGGTTTCGAGCTCGATGCCATTGCGGCAGTTGTTTTAGGCGGCACTGCGATTGCCGGCGGTCGTGGTCTGGTGCTTGGCACACTGATTGGCGCGATCCTGTTGGGTATCTTGAACAATGGCCTCAACCTGATGGGCATCAATCCGTATCTTCAGGATGTGATCAAAGGCGGCATCATCCTGCTTGCGATCTATATCGGGCGCGAGTGGCGCTAATCATTATGAAATTTGCCGGAAACAGTCCGGTGCATACACAGGAGAATAAAATGGCGGAATCGCTTCAAGGCAAGATTGCAGTCATTACGGGGGCTGCTTCGGGTATTGGTTTGGCTACGACCAAAACGTTGCTTGCCGCAGGAGCCACGGTCGTTCTGGTGGACCGCAATGAAGCAGCTCTGAATGCGTTGGTGGGTGAGTTGGGCGAGAAGGCTATCGCACAGGTGACGGATCTGTTGAATGCCGAAAGCTGCGCTGCGATGGTGCCTGAAATCCTGAAAAAGGTCGATCATATCGATATTCTGTATTGCAATGCAGGCACCTATATTGGTGGTGATCTGACAGAGACAACCGCAGAAGCCATTGATCAGATGCTCAATCTCAATGTCAATGCGGTCATGAAAAATGTTCATGCTGTCGCGCCGCATATGATTGAACGCAAGACAGGTGACATCATTGTGACCTGCTCGATTGCAGGCCATTACCCGACCTATTGGGAGCCGGTTTATGCATCGTCCAAGTGGGCGGTGACCTGCTTTGTGCAGACAATGCGCCGACAGATGATCCCGCATGGCGTCCGTGTGGCTCAGGTGTCGCCGGGTCCAGTGGTTTCGGCCCTGCTGGCCGACTGGCCTGAGGAAAACCTGCGCAAGGCCAAGGAATCGGGCAGCCTGATCGATCCGAGTGAGGTGGCGGATGCGGTTGAATATATGCTGACACGCAAGCGCACAGTCACGATTCGCGATATGCTGGTGCTGCCGACCAACTTTGATCGGGTATAATCGCGTTTCACGGAGGGTATTTCCAATGGTCCCAAAATATCTGATTGGCGTGGATGTCGGCACGGGGTCCGCCCGTGCGGGTGTTTTTGATCGCTCAGGCAAGCTTCTGGCGACAGCCAAACGACCGCTCGATCTTTATCGGGATGATCGCGGCTTCGTCGAGCAATCAAGTCAGCAGATATGGCGTGCCGTTTGTGAAAGCGTGCGTGAAAGTGTTGCAAGCGCCGCTATCGATCCGGGTGAGGTGGCAGGCATTGGTTTTGATGCCACCTGTTCGCTTGTCGTTCTTGGCGAAGGTGAGAAAACGCTGCCAGTGAGCAGCGAGAGCGAACGCGATGTTATCGTATGGATGGATCATCGCGCGCTCGCACAGGCTGAGCGGATTAATGCAGGCGGCCATGATGTGCTCAAATATGTCGGCGGACGTATCTCGCCTGAAATGCAGACACCTAAATTGCTGTGGCTGCGGGAAAACAATCCCGACACCTATGCGAAGGCACGGCATTTTTTCGATCTCACGGATTTTCTGACATTCAAGGCAAGCGGTGCACTTGAGCGTTCATCCTGCACCGTCACATGTAAATGGACTTATCTCGCGCATGAAGGGCGCTGGGATGCGGAATATTTCCGTGCTATCGGACTGGGTGATCTGGCAGACGATGGTTTTAGCCGTATAGGACAGACGATCGTTGCGCCCGGCACCCCACTTGGTCACGGATTGAGCCCAGAGGCCGCCTCCGCGATGGGACTTGTCGCTGGCATTGCTGTTGGGGCAGGGTTGATCGATGCCCATGCCGGTGGTGTGGGAACAGTGGGAGCACGGGATGGCGTTGCTCATCCTGTGAAATGTCTCGCTTATGTGTTCGGCACGTCTTCGTGCACCATGACAACGACAGTTGAACCGGCATTCGTTCCCGGCGTATGGGGGCCTTATTATTCGGCGATGTTGCCAGGCAAATGGCTGAATGAAGGTGGACAATCGGCTGCGGGGGCAGCGATTGATCATCTTGTGCAATGTCATCCGGCAGCACTTGAAGCAGGCATGCTCGCAAAAGCCGAAGGCAAATCCTTGCCGCAATGGCTTGGCGACAGAGCATTGATGCTGGCAAATTCGCCCAGCGAGGCCGTCAGGCTCGCTGATACATTGCATGTGGTGCCGGAATTTCTGGGCAATCGTGCGCCCTTTGCCGACCCGCATGCGCGCGCTGTTATTGTCGGGCAGGGCATGGAGACAGGCGTGGATTCCCTTGTCGCACTTTATATTGCGGGTCTTTGCGGCCTTGGCTATGGCCTGCGTCAGATCATTGATACGCAAAGCAAAAATGGTGCAATCGTCGAAGCCATCAGTGTCAGCGGTGGCGCAGGTACCCATCCGCTCATTCGTCAGCTTCTGGCTGATGCGTCAGGTCTGCCTGTCGAGGTGATCGATTGTGAAGAGCCGGTCCTGCTTGGTTCGGCAATTTTGGGCGCAATGGCCGCAGGGCTGTTTGCAGATATGGAAACGGCTATGTCGACCATGTCGCGCGTTGGCACGCAGTGCCTCCCGCAAGTGCGCATCAGTGCCGTGCACGATGCACGTTATAGGGCTTTTCTGGCATTGCAGAGCAGCGCGCGCGACATACGCCAGAGCATGGCACAAGCGCTGTCTGCATAATCCATTATTCAACATCAGGCGGTAAAATCACGCCGAAGAGGTTATTTCTATGCAGTTTTCTGGAAAATCCGTCATTGTGACAGGAGCAGGCAAAGGTATTGGTCGTGCATGTGCGCAGTTGATGGCCAGCCGTGGCGCGGAAGTGGTCGCACTGAGCCGTACCCAGTCTGATCTCGACAGTTTGGTTGGTGAAATCGGAGGGCGTTCGATACGGGTTGATCTGTCTGATGCGCGGGCTGCGCGTGACGCGATCCGCGAGGCGGGAGCATGTGATTATCTCATTAACAGCGCAGGCATCAATGTGCTTGAAAGCGTGTTTGATATGACCGATGCCGGTTATGAGGCTGTTATGGGCATCAATTTGCGCGCAGCGCTGATTGCGTGTCAGGAGTTTGCCCGTATGCGCGTGGCAGCAGGCGGCGGTGGCGCCATCGTCAATATTACATCTATTGCCGGCCATCGCGGTTTTCAGGATCACTTGTGCTATGCCGCATCCAAGGCAGGCCTTGAAGGTGCAACGCGAGTTCTCGCTAAGGAGTTGGGACCGCATGGTATCCGTGTCAATGCGGTGGCCCCCACAATCACATTGACCGAACTAGCGGTTGAAGCCTGGAGCGACCCTGCAAAAAGCACACCGATGATGGTGCGCCATCCGGTCAATCGTTTTGCGCAATCCGAAGATGTTGCGCAGGCCATTGCGATTCTTTTAAGCAACGACAGCGCAATGGTCACAGGGGCTACTTTACCAGTCGATGGTGGTTTTCTGGCCGTGTGATAAGTCGCTGGTGATGGCATCAATGTCTTGAATATTTGCGAAAATTTTCGTGATAAGTTTTACTGCCTGGCTCCGTTGGTAACGGGGCATTCTTTCAGGCTGACTCTGATCGCCTGTGAGAAACCGCGTTCTGTCTGTTCGCTAACTTTCAGTGACCGAGCACAAAATCAAACAGAATGTGGGGTCGGAATGCCGATTACGCAGACGTGGCATTTTGCATAAAACAAATCGCTCCCGGCTTGGCACCGGGAGCGATAATTTGATTGCGACTATGGGTTTTCTACCACTTCACCTTGAAGCCGACATTGCCTTTGAGGGCGTAGCTGTCGGAGAAATGGTTGAGTGACGTGTTGATGGAACCTTCGCCATAGAGCATGTATTTATTGTCGGCCCAGGCATAGGTGCCACCTGCGCCAATCCCACCCCATGTATCATCGCTGTCAGTGGCCATATGGGTTCCCGCATAATTCATGCGCGCGTCACCCATGAGCTCCTGATAAAGATTGGCAATGCCATAGAGTGATGTATTGACCATCCGCCCATCATGGCCCTTCCAGCTATTGGCATAGTTGGCAGCAAGACCAAGCCGGGCTGTCAGGCTATCCCCGTCTCTATTGGAGATGCGCGCGCCATAGCTATCGGTAAAGGTGTCAAAATCCACCGATGACCACATGAGCTGTGCCTGCGGTGTCAGCGACCAGTTCTGGTTGATGGCAAAACGCTGACCCGCTTCGAGGCTCAGAGCGTAACCGAAGCCCTTATTGCCGTTGCTGAGAGTCTTGTTGACTGCATCGACATGAAGATCGCTGTCATACCAGTTGGCCTGTGCCTGTGCATCAAGATAGAAGCCGGACGTACCATACCATGTGGCCGTGGCACCAAGCCCCCATCCTTGCGTGCTGATGCTGCCCGAACCGTCACCGGTCCGGTTGTCGATATCCGAGCGTGCATTGCCGTATTGCCCGGTAATGCCAGCAAACAGTGTGCCATTCTCATCCTCATAGAACTGACCATCCACACCGGCCTGCATGATGAAAGTGTTGATATCCTGATGCAGATCACCTGCCGTGGAGGCACTTTCATGACGGGTATGCGCGCCTTCAATGCGACCCCAGATCGCCTTGCTGTCGGTTTCACCCACATTGGCACCCGAACTGGCCTGATCAGAGCCTCCCAGATAACGCTCACCCACACGCTGTTGCAGTGTCGGCAGCTTGTTCAGAGCCTGCAGCGTCGAGCCATAGGATTCATAGATCGGAGCCGCGGGGCTGTAACGGCCCGGATTAGGACCAGGGTTAGGACCTGGAGGACAGGTATTGGTCTTCTCGCAATCCGGATCGACCGGATTGACAGGATTGGCATTGTCCTTCTTGCTGACCAGATACCAGTTGCCATCATTTGGCGTATTGGTTCCGCCTTTTTGCAGCGTATAGGCATAGGCCGAGTCAGTCATAATGGCCTGCTTGCCGTCTTTGGTGACATAATCACCATTGAGCGTGAACAGACCATCAGAGCTCCCCCCCACGGAGATGATCTCGATGCCGTTATTGGTTTTAGCGCCAAAACCGTGACGGTTGGTGATGTCGACTTTGGAAGTGCCGGCTGTGTTGCCACTGACATTCATCCGGTCAATCAATGAACTGTCATCACCAAGCACACCCCACATATGCAGCGTACCGCCTTGTCCGTTATAATCGCCGGACACATTAAGCACCGTGCCGCCATTGCCGCCGAAGAAAACATCGCCCCCATTGGACAAGCCGGCCATGGTGCTGGAGAACCCGCCAAGTTCGAGCGATGCCCCACTGGCCACGCTATAGCGCGAAGCAGCTGAGAAGCCACCGGCTGCCCCCTGAACCAGCGCGCCCTCATTGACAGCAGTGTTGCCCGAATAGTCATTGGCACCATAAAGCACCAGATCACCATTGCCATTCTTGGTGATGCCACCCGTGCCGGAGATCTTACCGGAGAAATCGCCATGCAGGTTCTGATTGAGCGTTAATGTGCCCGAACCAAGCGTGATAGTGCCGTCACCGGCTTTCTCACCCACAAGACTGCCAACGGTTTCATTAAAGTCGGCAAGATCAAGCACCCCACCGCCCTTGATGGTCACATTGCCCGAACCAAAAGCATTCTCCGCAATGCCAGCTTTGGCTGCGCCTGCTGCAACCGTCAATCCGCCACTGAACGTGTTATTGCCAGAGAAGGTCGTCGTGCCGATGCCATCTTTGGTAACGGCACCAACGCCGCTCACCTTGTTTGCAAATGAAAACTCCTGATCCTTGTTGATCAGCAGCTTGCCACGGTCAAACTCTGTGCTTGCAAGAACGATCTCTGCGCTGTTTGCAATGCTGCCGTTTCCGCTCAGCTCCAGCGTGCCCTCTTGCACCGTGGTGGTGCCGCTATAGCTGTTCTGGCCTGTCAGATTCAGTGTTCCATAGCCAGATTTGGTAAAGCTATTCTGCCCGTCGAGAATGGAGGATATGGTTGCCACATAGTTGGCATGCTCCATCACGCCGTCACCAACGTTGATCCGAACATCCGTTCCACCCAGCGTGATTGTGCCTCCCTCAACGCTGTAACCATCAACGAAGAACTGCATGCCGTTGACACGCGGCGTAAAGCCATTCTCAATCATGACCTTACCACCGGTGCCCTGAAACACGGCAAAAACGTCATCCGCCCAGGGAGTATTGCCGTTGCCGTTCTGGTCGGTCCAGTTCGAGTTCGCTGCGTTCCATGTTCCATCGCCGCCATGGACGGTGCCATCGCCTATCATCTGGCTTCCATCCCAGTAGGACATGGTCCGACCGCCACTGTTAACCAGATTGACCTGCCCCTGAGGTTGCAGCACTTGCAGGCTATAGTCCTGATCGCTTCCCGCAGCCATCTGCATACCGTTATCGGTCAGTGGATTGTCTGACTGGAAAATACGATAGACCCCGACATCCATCTGGCTATTCTTGTTCACGGTCAGTGTACCGTCGATGGTCAGATTGCCGTTGACATGGAAAAGCTCGCTCATTGACGGTCCGCCATTCAACGTCACGTCGACATTGCTGCCTGCATTGAGCGTCAAGTCTTTTGAGAAAGTCAGGACCTGTCCGCTCTGAGCAAAAAGAGTCCCCTCAACCGTTGTATTGCCGCCAATGCTGCCATGGCCACCCAGTGCCGCACCGGATGCGACATCGACCGTGCCGGTTCCGTCACCGAGCTTGCCGCCATCAAGACGCAGAGTGCCATCCTTCACAAGCGTATTGCCCTGGAAGGCGCTGCTGTCACCCGTTAAGGCCAGCGTACCAGCCCCCTGTTTGGCCAGTTGACCTGGCCCCGTAAAGGCAGACGTAATGGTAAAGGTGTTGGTGGGATCGACAATGTCAAAGCCACCGCCATTATGGCCCCAATCAATGGTGTCATCGGTACTGCTGGATTGCGTCCCGGTCACCCGCAGCGTGCCGCTGTTAAAATGAAGTGCACCTGAACCGAGGTTCTCGGCCTGCTCAATCGAGATGACCCCGGCATTGAAAAATGTATCGCCGTAACTGTTATTGCCCGAAAGTGTGAGCGTACCAGCTCCGTTCTGTGTGACACTGCCCGTGCCGGTGATGGCGCCGGAAAGCGGGGTCGCCCCCGTATTGTCGACCACGAGATTGCCACCATCAAGCGCAATATCGCCCATGATTGAACCATCCGTGGTGCCGTCACCCAGCTGCAGAATGCCGCCGGAAACCGTCGTGCCGCCCGTATAGCTATTGGAAGCTGTTGTGATCAGCGTACCATTACCCGCTTTGGTGAAAGCGCCTTTGGCAAGACCGGCATTCCCAATAAAATGTGTAAGCGTAACGGTCTTGGTATCTCCAACCGAAACCGTGCCACCGGCAGAGGTCAGTGTCACTGCACGTGCAGAAGTCATATCGGCAGTAACCAGCAGCGTGCCACCATCGAAACGCAATGCACCAGACGCATCGCCAAGATTATCGTCTGACGAAACCGACAAAGTACCCGCATTGAGGTTGGTGCCGCCCTTATAGAGGTTGGTGCCAGACAAAACCAGTGTGCCATCACCGAGCTTTGTCAGCGCACCGCCTGCTCCCAAGTTCTGATTGAGCGTGAACGTGTTGGGCGTTTCGTCGATGTCAAATCCGCCGCCACCTGCGTCCCATTCAATGTTGCGGCTTGTAGTGTTCATATATGTCCCGGTGATCTGCAATATGCCGCCGTCAAACGTAAGTTTGCCGGACGCATCGCCCAACTTATTCTCAGAATTCACCGAAAGTGTACCACTCGAGAATACGGTCCCACCGGAATACTTGTTATTCCCGAACAAAACTGTTGTGCCTGAGCCGACACTCTTGACATTTCCAGTGCCGGAAATGATCCCGTCATATGTATAGACGTCTGATCGACTGAAAGCCAATGTCCCTTTTTGTGCACCGTCGATGCCTGTGCTGATATTGTTGCTTGCCAGACTGCCTGCTTTACTATTAGCACCGAATTGCAGAACCCCTCCCGTAATGTTGACTGCACCTGTGAAACTGCTGTCGGCTGTCAATATGGTCGTGCCGGATATCTGATTGATAACGCCGGTAAACTGTGGGTCGGCATCGCGCATTGCAGAGCCGAACTCGTAGCTTGTATCGGTATGATTGAAATTGATGGTCGCGCCAGCGGTCATTATTATACCGTTAGTCGCCTTCACAATACCTGGCGCAGTGGCTTGAGCGTCTGCTGCGGCTCCAACGTTCAGCGTCCCATTTGATGTGGAGATCTTCCGGCCAGCGGGGTTGCCTAATTGCAGAGGGGCTTCTGTATGAAATGTGCCGTAGTTGGAAACAGTTAAAACGCTGTTGGATGAGTTTCCGGAGTTCCCAAAAATAATTTTGTGAAGATTGGACAGATTTTTGAATTCAGATTCTTTGCCGTCAACAGTTGTTGTTCCTCCGACAATATAGTCATGTTCCGTATTGTTGATTTTAAATATAGCTCCTTCAAGAACATTTATTGTTGCGTTTTGATCGGTTGATATTTGTTCAAAAACACCGCCCATAAAACTTATCTGTGATCCGCTCCCACTTACAGTAACTGAAGTATTTAATATTTTTCCACTTTTTGTTACAACGAGTACTCCGTGATTGGTTACATCAATATTTGAAGTTATATTTCCGTATCCAAAATTTAGCGCTCGTGGACAAAGGTTGACTGCGGAATCGATTTTTGATTCAAAGCTTCCATTTGGAGGCTACTTTGGGCGAACGGATCGGTTTGACAGACGAGG
>NZ_JAYEXN010000029.1:0-40032 GCF_044435015.1 Ochrobactrum sp. S1502_03 | reverse complement strand
ATTTAAAGTTACGGGCCCGCGCACGCTAAACCTTGCAACCTAAAGGAGGGGTACTTTTTGGACGCCGATAAGGGGTCCCGTTTAAACGCCGATTGACAATAATGAGAATCGAAAGCCCGTTCGAATCTGTTTGGTGATAGGACTTGTCTTTAGATTTAGCTCTTTTGATTGCAGCATCTGTCAACATTTTCGGCCCTCGTGACGTATACACATTAAGGCGCCGCGATATACGCTTTTCTCCGATCGCGTATACACATTATATACGCTTTTTGACTGGCTTGCCGGATACGTACATGGAAGGACGCAGAGAGATAATCAGCGTAAAAGCCCGTAATTGCAAGGTATTTTTGATGGATCTGGAATTTCAGGGAAGGGGAAATGGCGGAGGGGGTGGGATTCGAACCCACGGTACAGTCTCCTGCACGCCGGTTTTCAAGACCGGTGCCTTAAACCGCTCGGCCACCCCTCCAAGTATTTGCAATGGTTGTACTTTTCTCGGTTTCAGAAAAGCCTCAAATCAGTGATTGCTACCGATTTGCTACCCATTCACTCAGCGAGTGACTTCTTAGCAGCTTTTATAGCGGCGTCAACTTGTTCTACAGCATTTGCCTGCATTCCCAGCATGACATGTGAATAAAGGTCAAGCGTGATGCCGATTGTGGAATATCCGAGCCCTTCACTGGCAATCTTTGGATGAACGCCAGCGGCCAAAAGCTGGGTTGCATGAGAGTATCGCAGATCGTGAAACCGGATGCGCAGAAGCGAAGCCTTTGCGACAAGCCTAACCCAAGGGGCAAAACCGCTCCGCTTAAGCCGGGCTGCAAGTTCAATTGCTTCTGTCACCGATCCGAAGACCCAGCAGGACCGCGAAATAACCGATGACAATACTGAGAACCAAATAAGCGAGTGCGGATACCAGTCCCGCCGTTGATCCAGACATAAGAACGTAAGCGCCGTAGACAAAGCTGGAAAACGTGGAAAGCCCACCCATCATGCCCGTAGCGACCAGTGTATTGACCTCTGAGCTGAGAGTGCCTTTTTTATAAAGCCCAGTGGCCAGGCCAAGCAAAAATGATGCGACAATATTCGCGACTAAAATTGACACCGGAATACCATCGGATAGAGCCGGTACACCTAGCATCAGAAACTCACGAAGCATGGCACCTATCGCGCCACCGACAAAGACGAGTATGATTGTATTAATCATTGTTCTTCCCTCATCCTATCCAGCTTGCTAACAACGCGCCAAATGCGGCTGCCGATAATCCGACGAGAACCGATCCCACCAAATAAGCGATTGCCAAGCCACGATTATGATCGCGAGCCAGCTTGACCGCATCAAGCTGCATTGAGCTGAATGTGGTGTAACCGCCGAGGATACCGGTCAAGATGCCAGATTTTAATACATCTCCAAAGCGATCGTACCATTCCACTGAGAACAGCACCGATAAAAAGCCAATAACGAAAGCACCGCTCACATTGATTAGAAATGTTCCGAGGGGAAATTTGCCATTGTAGCTTTCGCCAACCAATTTGCCGACCCACCAGCGAAACAGCGAGCCTAGTCCACCGCCCAAACCGACCCATAGAATGTCTAATGGCTGCATTCACTTCCCCGGAAAAGCATCAACTTTCATACCCACCATCTGTAGATTGAAAAAAGACGGTCGCACAAGCAGAATAGTAAGTGAAGAGGTTGCAACCCGGTTGCTACCATTTTGCTACCCAACTCGGTAGCAAGATCGAAGACAGGGCAGGACAAAAGCGGATAATGACCGCGACAAGGCTATATGTTCTGGGAGTTTGAATATGGAGGAATAAAAGGGCGTACGGCTATAACCGTATTTCAAGACCCGCGCCTTAAACCGCTCGGCCCTTTTCCGCGTCTGCATGAAACAGATTTGAGTGCCTCGTTATCGTTATCAAACAGCAGCGTCAATCTGCCACTTGCAGTCATTCGCCAGAAAATGACTCAATACCTTGCTCTTCGAATGAATGAAGCTTAAATTTGAGTAAATAAATCATAAAGAAAAGGGAACCAATGAGCTTGGAATCAGTAAAAGCTTTTTTTGCGAATAAGGCACCAGAAATCCAAGTGATTGAACTGCCAACCAGCACCGCGACTGTCGCACTCGCTGCGGAAGCACATGGTGTGGAGCCGGGGCAGATCGCAAAAACGCTCTCGTTTTCGACAAAAGACAAAACTATCCTTATCGTTACCCGCGGAGATGCGCGTATCGATAATCGCAAATTCAAGGACCAGTTCGGAACCAAGCCACGCATGTTGGACGCTGAAACTGTGCTGATAGAAACCAGCCATCCGGTTGGAGGTGTCTGCCCTTTCGGATTGCCACGGGAAATGCCGGTTTATTGCGATTTATCGCTCAAAAATTTTGATGAAGTTGTTCCCGCTGCCGGGGCAACCAACAGTGCCGTCAGGATATCCCCTCTCAAAATAGCCGAGCTTGTTTCAGCCGAATGGGTAGACGTCTGCCAATGATGAAACGCCGACATCGAAAATGTCGGCATCAAAATGGCGTAATGAAATGTTTTTTGCCCTTTAAAGGTGATAAAGCACTTCATATATTTTAAGAATAGTTCTAAAGTGGATTCGAGGCAAATGCATTCGCTTGGCGCATATCCCAGAAATTCCGGGCATCCGGGCGGGATTGTGGCTTAACCAAAAGCAGAGTTTTCCGATTGAGACATCAATATGGAACACTTGAGGATGCGTTGAAAGGAATAGTTGATGCGTCTTACTCGTCAGACAAATTATGCCATTCGCATGCTTATGTATTGCGCTGCCAACGAAGGCAAATTGAGCCGCGTTCCAGAAATCGCCCGTGCTTACGGCGTTTCGGAATTGTTTCTCTTCAAGATTTTGCAACCGCTTGTCGAGAACAAGCTGGTGGAAACAGTGCGCGGCCGCAATGGCGGTGTACGTCTGGGGCGTGAGGCGAAGGATATTTCTCTGTTCGATGTCGTGCGCGTCACAGAAGAAAATTTTGCGATGGCAGAATGCTTTGAAAACGATGCCGCGGAGTGCCCACTCGTGGATAGCTGTGGTCTTAATTCTGCATTGCGTGAAGCATTGAATGCTTTCTTTGGCGTGCTGATGAAGTACAGCATAGACGATCTGGTCAAAGCGCGCCCGAATGTCCGCGCTCTGCTCGGTCTTGATGAAGACCTTGAGACTGCCGAGCGGATTGCGAGCTAAACGCTCAAAATGACGACATAAAAAGCTGAAAATCATCATGGTTTTCAGCTTTTTTGTTGGAAAACGTTTTATATGGTCGCCGAATAGGCCGATTGCGGCAGCACGAACGGAACACCCTTCACAGGCGGAACGCCAACGCGCAGCGAACATTCATAAACGCGCTCCAATCGATCATCGGTCAAAGCCTGCTGCGGTGTATCAATCGTATCGAGCGTGCCCTTATGCATGACTGCAATGCTGTCTGCAAACATGGCAGTCAGATTGAGATCGTGGAGAATGGCGATAACGCCGCCGCCAGACGCTGCAAATTCACGAGCGATCTCCATCACTGTGATCTGATGCTTTATATCAAGACTCGAAATCGGCTCGTCCAGAAACAGATAGCGTGGTTTTCCGTCCACAACCGGTTTCCAGACCTGACACAATACGCGTGCAAGCTGTACGCGCTGTTGTTCTCCCCCCGAAAGCTCCTGATAAAGCCTGCCGCTAAAGCCTGAAAGATCAACCTTTTGCAAGGCAAGATCAGGCAACCTCTCCTGCTCGGCGCCGCTCACGCCACTGAAACCACCCGTCAATCCGATATGCACAATCTCACGCACAGTAAAAGGAAATGATAATGCACTGGCCTGCGGGAGCACGGCGCGGCGTGCTGCCATGCGCCATGGCTTGATTTTGGAAAAATCCTCGCCGTCAAGAAAGGCGGAGCCTGTATAGGGCAGATCACCTGAGAGCGCACGCAACAGCGTAGTTTTACCGGAGCCATTGGGGCCGACGATAGCTGTCACCGCCCCCGGATGAGCAACAAAATTGATATTTTCGATAATTTTCTTGCTGCCGATGGAAACGCTTAAATTTTTAGTCTCAATCATATCAGGGCCTCACAGATCCAGAACGCCGCGCTGACGCAGCAATATCCAGAGGAAAAATGGTGCGCCACATACGGCTGTAATGATACCAATCGGCAATTCGGCAGGCGCAACAATCGTACGGCTCACAGCATCTGCCAGCAGCAGCAGGATCGCGCCTAAAAGTGCCGATGCGGGCAATAGATAACGGTGATCCGGCCCGATGCTCAGACGCAGCATATGGGGAACAACAATGCCGACAAAACCAATACCACCCGATATGGCGACTGTTGCACCCGTTGCAGCGGCAACCGTCACAATCGCGACATTCTTGATGCGCTGAACCGGAATTCCAAGGTGACCGGCAGCCGCCTCCCCCAGTGCCAGCGCGTTAAGTCCACGCGCAAGAAACGGCGTTGCAACAAGCACAACCGCAATAATAGGGCCGGCAGTGCCAATTTTACCCCATGTCGCACCAGCCAGTGAACCAAGCCCCCAGAACGTTAGATCGCGTAACTGGCGATCATCGGAAATGTAAATAAGTGCGCCTGTGGCAGCACCGGCCAGCGCGCCGAGCGCGATGCCAGCAAGCAACATGGTCGCGACGGATGTGCGCCCGCGCCGGGTCGCGACACGATATAAAAGTAGCGTACTGGCAAGCCCTCCAACAAATGCCGCCATGGGGAGCGCATAAAGACCAAGAAGAAGGTAAAGCGGCGCAAGCATTGTTCCGCCAAGCACGATCATCGATACAGCGCCAAGACTGGCACCGGCAGAAACACCGACGAGACCGGGATCCGCAAGGGGATTGCGGAATAAACCCTGCATAACGGCACCAGAAACAGCAAGTCCCGCCCCGACCAGCATTCCCATGAGGATACGTGGCAGACGTATTTCCATGATGATCATATGATCGCGCCGGAATGCTTCAATGCTTTCGGGCGCACCATAAACAAGAGCATGAAGAACAGTCATAACGGAGGCATCAGAAGCCCCGGCGCTCAGGCTGAAAAGTGCTGTCAGGCAAAGCACGATCGCCAGACCAATAATTGCCAGACGCGCGCGCGTGGAGCGATCCCCAGCAGAGCTGTTTCTGGTTTGATCACGCATAGCAAAGCCTCCGGCCTGTGCGGTGCGGTCTTGGCTGGTCATTTCAATGTGTCCTTGTTGCGCGGTTCTGCGACATGCCTGCAAATGCTTGCGCAAAGCAGGCATAGTTCTCATTGGGCTGCGTGATTGCCATAAAGCTTTTCGGATAATTCACGGCTGGCAGCACCGGTGCGCGGACCAAAGCCAAGCAGATAGAGCGAATCCATCTGGACAATATTACCGCTGCGCCCCGCTGGAGAATTGGCCAGAGCCGGATTCTTCAGAAGGTCATCCTTCTGAACGCTGTCCTTGCCAATACCCATGGTCAGAATCATATCCGGCGCGGCCTTCTCGATGGCTTCATCCGTCAGTTGCTTATAACCCGGATAGGCATCGATAGCATTCACTCCTCCTGCAAGCGTGATAATGCCATTGGCACCTGTGCCGGTGCCGGAGGCTGTAATGCGTCCATCCTGAACGGACATGATGAAAAGCACACGCTTGCGCGGACTCTGACTGGCAGAGATTTTTTCTGCAACTCTGAGATCACGCGCCACATCGTCCGCAAGCGCCTTGGCCTTATCTTCAAGACCCAGAGCCTTGCCGACGATTTCAATCTTGGTGAGCACGCCTTCGCCCGTATGATCATCTGGAATGATGACAATAGGAACGGACGCTTTCTTAAGCACTTCAAGCGTTTCCGGCGGGCCGCTGCCTTCCGAGAGCAGGATACCGGTCGGATTAACCGAAAGAACGCCTTCTGGTGACAAACGGCGCATATAGCCTACATCGACCAACGCGCTTGCCTGTTCAGGATAAGTGCTGGTCTGGTCGCGTGCAACGAGCCTATCGCCTGCGCCAAGCGCATAAACGATTTCCGTTACAGCACCACCGACAGAAACAAGCCGTGACGTATCGGGGATTTTCTCAACTGTATCAGCCTTCGCAATGCCGCCAAATGCAACCGAAGCGGCCATGAAGACCAAGGCCGCGCAGCGCCTGATATTTGATGAAACAATTGCCATGTTTTTATCCTTCGAGTGCATTCCGAAAATGGCAGCCACTTTCGGAATGCACATCAAAACAAAGATCTGGATCACGCTTGATTTATGCAGCGCTTGACTGCTGCAGACGCGGCAGATTTTCAGCAATCATGCGCCAGTCGGCAAGCTCGGCTTCGCCTTCATGACGTTCACCGAAGAACTGAATAATCATTTCACCATTGGAATCATAAGCTTCAAGCGAAGTGATGTGACCATCTTTCGTCGGCTTGCGAACGACCCAGGCATCCGCAATATGGTCAGCGCGCAGATGCAGATGGAATGTCGGATCAAGGACGTTGAGCCATGGGCCCATCGTCTTGATTTCGGCAATCGTTCCGGTGTGAATCTGGATGCAACCACGGCTTCCGACAAAGCACATAATTGGAATCTGCTCCTGAACCACGTGGTTCATCATGGCTTCAACTGCCGACAGATCAACACGCCATGCAAAATCCTGCCCGGCAAGATGAACGGCCTGAAGACGATCGACGCCAAAATCTTTCAAAAGCCCGACAAACTGGTGAACATCGGTCAATGCACCCCAGCGTTCACGGAATGCCTCGCCATCAACGCTTGCAACATCCGTCTTATCTGCCTTTGCCGGAACAGGCTTTGTTTCAATCGAAGGCGTCTGCTCTTCCAGCAACAATTCAGAAACGAGCTGTTCGTAAGCTTCGAGATTGGAAGCGGGACGAAGATGAATTTTGTGGACGGCCTCACCGAATGCGTCAAAAAACTGAAGGCTGCGACGAACATGCTCGCCATCCACTTTTGCAACGGCAAAGCCATGGACCCAATACTTCGGGAAAATACGAAGATCGATTTCCTTGCCCAGTGTCAGTGACGCGTGCGGCCCCCAGATCGTCTTTTCAAACGGCCCGATTTTTTCATGAACAGCGCTTTCATTGCGCGTCAACACCATGACTTCGCCAAGCGAAGGCGCATGTTTGAGCAAAGTTTCGAGATCTGCGCGGATGCGGCGAGCCGAAATCGCACTGTCTGCCTGGGCACCGGTGTGAGCCGCAATAAAGTCTGCTTCTGATACCCCGAGGCTTTGTGCAAAATCGCGTTCGCGCATTTTCGGGTTATCTGCCCGTGCCTTGAGAATCTGCTCTGGGGAGGGCTTGGTCTGGGTCGTCATCTTTTGCTGCCTATTTATTGAGGATGAGCTTGCCTTGACGGGTAATTTTTAAACGATAGAGAGAGCCGCCGTGCTCTATCGCCACTTCGCGGGAGCCATTGAAGAGCTCACGACTGCCATAGGTTTTGAGCCGTGGCTCATAAGCCTGTTCAGAGATTTCTGATTGAGCTGATCCGGCCGCATCCAGATGCGGCTGAATTTCGTTCACGCGGTTGTAAACGCGCTCACGCGGTAACCGCACCTGCATGTCGATATGGATTCGCCTGTTCATTTTACTGCCCCTGCACCAGCTGTGGCCGTTTCGCTAACCGACTAAAACACCAACAAATCATTAGTTGACATGTTAAGTCATGTTTAATATTCACTGCCTTACTAGATTAAACGAGTCAAGTTTAAATCTCGCTTTTTCCAGAGCAAGCCCGAAGGTTTTCCTTCCAGCCAGCGCCGACACTCTCTTTATCAAGAGAGTTTATAACCTATTGAGAAACTTAAATTTCTCACCTCCGAGGGGGCGTGGGAATTTTGCTTTGTCCTTCAGGAGAAATCAGGCAATGCGGGCAATTAACGGGGCACAAAAGCGGTCATTTCTGGCAAGCACAGGTCTCGCTGTCATTCTTATGGCAATCCCTCAGAGTGCTTTCGCGCAGCAACAGAGTGCAGTGAAAGAGACTGACGGCATAGAGCTGAACACAATCACTATTCAAAAAGCCACTGGGGCACAGAATTCAGCTGCTTCTGCAAACAAAGAAATCATTAAGCGCGACACGATTGAGCGTTTTGGCACTACCAAACTCGACGATGTCCTGCGCGGAACAACACCCGGCGTGTTCACATCGATCAACGCATCGAACCCAGGCGTTGCCGTCAATATTCGTGGGTTCGAGGGCTCTGGCCGCGTAAACATGCTGATTGACGGTGTTCCACAGAACTATCGTAATTCTGATCACAGCTCTGCTGGTTACTCTTACATCGACGCAAACTTGCTTGCTGACATTGATATTCAACGCGGCGCAATAACGACTGAGCAGGGCGGAGCGCTGGCAGGTAGCGTTAACTTCCGTACACTTGGTGTCGATGATATTATTCTTGACGGCAAAGAAAAAGGCGTACTCGGCCGCGCATCATGGGGCAGCAACGGAACTGGCTTTTCAGAAATGCTTGCTGGCGCTGCGCGTGTCAACTCGCTGGGTATTGCCGCAGCAATCAGCCGCCGCGATTCAAAAGACTATAAAAATGGCGATGGTGATACTGTCGACAAAACGGGGCAGGAACTAACCTCCGGACTTTTCAAGGCTGAATTTGGCTTTGGTGAAAACCAGAATCTGACGCTGGGCGGCATTCTTTATAACAATCACTATGGTACATCTCAGGCTGGTTACGGCGGCGGAGCAACCATTTACGATATGTTTGTCCAGAACAGGACGTTCTTCGCGCAATATAATTACAATCCTAGCGATAACGATCTGCTTAACCTAAACGTAAACCTTTATCATAACACAACTCTCCAGAACTGGGGAGAAGGCAGCGGCAGCTTCACGGGCCGCCAAGTCGCGGTCAAAACCACAGGTATGACTGCTTCAAATACGTCACAATTTTCTTTTGGCGATGTTTCAGTTCGCTGGAAAAATGGCCTTGAGCTTAATCATGACAACGCGAGTGGTAACAGTGTTGGTGTGAACCCAGCCGATGCAAACTCGGATAAAGTTGCGGTCTTTACCGAAGCTACGTGGACGTATAATGCGCTTCAGGTAATTACCGGGCTTCGTTACGATCACTTCAAACTGAAAAGTGAAGATGATGGTATCTCGAACAGCGACGGCGAACTCAGCCCGAAAGTCACCGTTGCATATAATGTTACCGACTGGCTCCAGCCTTACGTGACCTATTCCCATTCGATGCGCACACCAACCCTACAGGAAACATTCTTAGGCGGTGTTGCACATGCTGGTGTTGGTTCGATGAAAGGCAATCCAAATCTGCGCCCAGAAAAACAGCGTGGATGGGAGTTCGGTGTTAACGTCTCTCAAGATGGTATTTTTACGGCCGAAGACGGCCTGCGCATCAAAGCAAATTATTACACGATGCGCGTGGAAGACTATATAACGCTCGCAGCTGATTATACTAAGTTTGCGAACGTTGAAGGCACATCGACAGTGAAGGGGTTTGAACTCGATGCGCGTTATGATGCAGGCTTCGCCTTTGCAGGCATTGCATACACACACACCAAGTCTGAACTGCCTGAACAAAACTACCTAGGCGGCAATCAGTACCTTCCTGAAGATATTGTGAGCGTCACTGGCGGTGCGCGCTTCTTTGATCGGAAACTCGAAGCAGGAACGCGCATTCAGCACGTATCAAGCGGGAAAATGCTTGGTGGCGGGGAAAGCGATGCTTACACGCTCGTTGATCTGTTTGCGAAATATAAGTTCACCGATACGTTGGATGCGTCCATCCAGGTCCTGAATGTGGCCGATAAAGCCTACACACCGGCACTCAGCATCTATGGTAGTGGGCGCGGCCGGACATTCCTCGTCTCGACACAGTTCCAGTTCTAAAATGTTCAGGAGGCCCTCGCCTCCTGAACATGAATCATCGCGCCTGCGAAGTCCACTCACCTCTGACCGCTGTCGTGGGCTTCGATCCCAAGCTGCGATGCGGCGAGTGCGGAACATACTGCCGCACTCGCCGGAAATGGCTTCGAAAACCGGTTCCCACTTTTCGGAATATTCTCTAGCCAGTCCCTCTTAGAAAGAAAGGATCAGCAATGTTTATAGCCATGAACCGTTTCAAGGTTCTCATCGGCAAAGAAGCCGAGTTCGAAACCGCCTGGAAAAATCGCGATGCCCAGCTTGCCGAGCTTCCAGGCTTTGAAAGCTTCCATCTTCTGCGCGGTGCGACCAGTGAAGAAGAAGGCTATACGCTTTATTCTTCCCATACAGTCTGGCGCACGCGGGATGATTTCACCTTCTGGACGAAATCCGAGCAGTTCCGCAATGCGCATCGCAACGCCGGTGACCGCAAGTCACTCTATGCCGGCCCGCCGCAATTTGAGGGATTCGAGGCGATTGAAGGGATTTGATCCTTTCATCCCGGTGTTTTCCACATCGTGCGGCGAAATGGCGCATAAAACAGAGGCGGCGTAAAAATTGCGCCGTTTTCACTCATGTAAAATACCAAATCATGTTTAAAGATCGGTACTTAACTCACAATTAGAATGATTCTAACTTATTGATTTTTAGAACATTTCCAAAACATAAAATTTGACAGAAAGCCCACAGACCCGTCATAACCTGACTGAAATGGGTGGGTTTATAAAGACTTGCTCAAGTTTACCTTTGATGTTCGGGCCTTTAACCCCTGCGATTGGAGGAACCTTTGTTTGGTTCAGAATGGCGACTTGTCAATATTGAAGTAAAAACACACGCCTTCCGTGGTAGTTTTTGTGTAAAAATAAATAACGAACAAAGCGCACCCTCCAGAATTGTGAATTCTATACAATCACAGCGCATTGCAGATACTGGAGTTTACTACTTATGTTAGTCTGCAGCTGCAATGTTATTACCGATAAAGACATCGAAGCTGTCGTTATAGAGCTTCTGGATGAGGATTGCTGGCGATTAATCGTCCCCGGAACTGTTTATAATGCCATGTCCAAGAGCGGCCGTTGCTGTGGCTGCTTCCCAAACGTCGTAGAAACGATCATAAGGGTGACTGAAGAATATCATCTTCGTCACAACCAAATGGACGAAAACGTGATCCAGTTCATGGATCGTGTGCGTTCTCTACGAGACAAATTCGGGAGTTCTTGGAATGAAAGGCGAACCAAAGGTCATAGAGCGGCTTAACGAGGCACTGTTTCTCGAACTAGGCGCTGTTAACCAGTACTGGTTGCACTATCGTCTGCTTAACGATTGGGGTTTCACGCGTCTTGCGAACAAAGAGCGTGCGGAATCCATCGAAGAAATGCAGCATGCGGATAAGATCATCGACCGCATCATCTTCCTTGAAGGCCATCCAAACCTGCAGACGGTCGCTCCGCTGCGCATCGGTCAGACTGTTAAGGAAGTTCTCGAAGCCGATCTGGCTGGGGAATATGATGCACGCACGTCGTACAAAAAGTCCCGCGAAATCTGCGATGAGCTTGGCGATTATGTTTCCAAGCAGCTTTTTGACGAGCTTCTGGCTGACGAAGAAGGTCACATCGACTTCCTCGAAACACAGCTTGAACTGCTTGGTAAGATTGGCGAAGAACGCTATGGCCTGCTCAATGCAGCGCCTGCTGATGCAGCAGAATAAATTCATCCGTTGAAAAAAGGGCGCTTCAAGCGCCCTTTTTTATTTGTTTAGAGCGCGTTTCGATCTGATTGAATCAGACCTGCGCTCTAAACGTTTTTAATTGAAGCGGAATCTTATCGATCCGCGTTTCACTCCGACAGGACTTATGCTTTATTGCGGCAGCTTGTCATCAACGCCTTCGACGTAGAAGTTCAGACCAAGCAAGGTTGCATCATCAGCCTGTTCGCCTTCCTTCAGCCAGACAGAGCCGTCCTGCTTCTTGATAGGGCCGGTGAACGGTTTAAATTCACCCGACTTGATCTTGGCTTCAGTTTCTTCCGCCATTTTCTTCACGTCATCTGGCATGTTGGTGTAAGGCGCCATCTTAACGAGGCCTTCCTTCATTCCCCACCAGATGTTCTGGCTTTCCCATTTACCATCAAGAACAGCCTTGGCGCGGTCGATGTAGTATGGGCCCCAATCGTCAACGATTGCAGTCAGCTGGGTTTCAGGACCGAACTTGATCATGTCGGATGCCTGACCGAATGCCTTGATGCCGCGCTCATGCGCAACCTGGATAGGCGCGGTCGAGTCGGTATGCTGCGTCAGAATATCGACGCCCTGATCGACCAGCGCCTTGGCGGCGTCAGCTTCCTTGCCCGGATCAAACCATGAATTGACCCAGATGACCTTAACCTTGAAATCAGGATTGACGGACTGTGCGCCGAGGATGAACGAGTTGATGCCCTGCACAACTTCCGGCACCGGTACCGAGGCAATATAGCCTGCAACACCCTTTTCCGACAGCTTGGCTGCGATCTGCCCCTGAATATAGCGGCCTTCATAGAAGCGCGCATTGTAAGCCGAAACATTGTCCGCGGTCTTGTAACCGGTCGCATGTTCAAACTTCACATCCGGATATTTGGCAGCAACCTTGATGGTTGGGTCCATATAGCCGAAAGAGGTCGTGAAGATCAGCTTGTTGCCCGCGCGTGCAAGACGCTCGATCGAACGCTCGGCATCCGCACCTTCCGGCACGTTTTCGAGGAAGGTCGTTTCAACCTTGTCACCAAGAGCTTTGACCATTTCCTTGCGGGCGACATCGTGCTGATACGTCCAGCCAAAATCTCCGGGAGGTCCGATATAGATAAAGCCGACTTTCAGCTTGTCTTCTGCATGTGCCGCTCCGCCAAGCATAAAACTGGCTGCGGTGGCAATCGCCAACAGCGTTTTTTTCATGTTCCCTGCACTCCTTGTTAGTACCCTCAAAACAAAACGGCAGGCCGTGGGAGCCGGACTGCCGTTCAAACGCATAATCACCTGTCCGGCACGAAAGGTTTGCCAAGCGACGCTGGCGTGTTCATCATCGTCAGGCGCCGGTTGCGTGAGATGATCACCAGCACCACGATCGTCGCGATGTAAGGCAAGGCCGATAAAAACTGCGATGGCAGGCCAAAGCCAAGCGCCTGAGCATGAAGCTGGCCAATGGTGACGGCACCAAACAGATAGGCACCGATCAAAACGCGCCACGGCCGCCATGAAGCGAACACGACAAGCGCGAGCGCAATCCAGCCACGGCCAGCCGACATATTCTCAACCCATTGCGGCACATAGACCAGCGAAAGCTGCGCGCCGGCAAGTCCCGCACAGGCACCGCCAAACAGCACGGCGAGATAGCGCGTGCGCACCACATGCACACCCAGCGCATGAGCCGAGCCGTGATTGTCACCAATTGCACGCAATTGCAGCCCTGCACGCGTGCGGAACAAAAACCACGTCACGCCAATGACAAGCAAAATGGAGATATAGAAGATCGGGTCCTGACCAAACAGAAAGCGACCGACATAGGGAATATCACTAAGATACGGAATGCTGATCGCATCAAGCCGCACGCCAGGCATGCCGACAAAGCTTTCGCCCAGCATGGCAGACGCGCCAATACCAAGAATGGTCAGCGCCAGCCCCGTTGCGACCTGATTGGTCACAAGCGTCAGCGTCAGAAATGCGAAAATGCCAGAAAACGCCATCCCGACAAAAATAGCGGCGAGCATGCCAAGCCATGCCGAGCCGGTGAACTGAGCCGCCGCAAAGCCGGAGACTGCGCCCATCAACATCATGCCTTCGACGCCAAGGTTGAGCACGCCGGAGCGCTCAACCACCAGTTCACCAAGGGCAGCGATGAGCAATGGTGTGGCAGCGGTTGCGATGGTAAGGAGGATAGCCTGTGTCAAATCCATTGATCACACCTTTCCTGCTGCGCGTCCCGCCACAAAGCGGATGCGATAGTGAATGAGTGTGTCACATGCGAGCACGAAAAACAGGATCATACCCTGAAAGACCCGTGCTGACTTTTCCGATATGCCGATGGCAACCTGCGCAGCTTCGCCGCCAAGATAGGAAAGTGCCAGTACAAAGCCTGCTGCAATCGCGCCAATCGGATTAAGCCTGCCAAGGAAGGCGACAATAATCGCTGTAAAGCCGTATCCGGGTGAAATCACAGGACGAAGCTGACCAATCGCGCCGGAAGTTTCCGCGATGCCAGCAAGACCGGCCAATGCGCCAGACAATGCAAACACGAAAAATACGAGTTTGCCGGAACTGAAACCTGCAAAGCGCCCTGCCCTTGGGCTTTGTCCGATAACCTTCACCTCAAAGCCTTTGAGTGTTTTGGCGAGCAAAAACCACACGATAATCGCGGCGACAATTGCGAAGATAAAGCCCCAATGCGCGCGCCCCGATGCGCTCCATATTTCCGGCAGCACGGCACTCGCATTAAATTGCCGTGTTTCAGGAAAATTATAGCCTTCCGGGTTGCGCCAAGGGCCGCGCACCAGCCAGTCGAGGAACAATTGCGCGACATACACCAGCATCAAACTGGTGAGAATCTCATTGGTGTTGAAGCGGACTTTTAACAATGCCGGAATGGATGCATAGGCAGCACCGCCCGCCATCCCCATCAGCATCATCAGCGGCAATACGATCCATAGCTGCAATTGAGGAAACATCACCGGCAGAATTGAGCCCGTAATAGCTCCGATGATAAATTGACCTTCTGCGCCGATATTCCAATTATTGGAAAGAAAGCAAACACACAGCCCGACCGCAATCAGGATAAGCGGCGTCGCCTTGACCAGAAGCTCATGCCAAGACCACACATCGAGCAACGGTTCAACGAAGAACACATAAAGCGCCTGAAACGGGTCTTTGCCCATCAGCGCAAAGGCAAGACCACCGAAAACCATCGTGAGCGCTAGTGCGAGCAGCGGTGAAACAGCGCTAAAAAGCTTTGACGGCTGTGGACGCTTAACAAGTTCAATCCGCATCATGCTGCTCCCGCCTGATCCGAGCCGGAAACGCCCCCCATCAGAAGGCCGATTTTTTCCAGTGTTACGTCCGCGATAGCCATCGGTTCGGAAAGTGCACCGTGATTCATGACCGCGATACGGTCACTAATTTCAAGCAGCTCATCAAGGTCCTGACTGATAACAAGCACAGCAGAACCGGAACGCGCCAGATCAAGCAAAGCCTGACGGATATGGGCTGCAGCGCCCGCATCCACGCCCCATGTCGGCTGGTTGACAATCATCACCGATGGAGAACGATCCAGCTCGCGGCCAATGATGAATTTCTGAAGATTGCCGCCTGATAAAGCTGAAGCTGCTGGGTTTTCAGCACTTTTGCGCACATCCATCGTCTCGATGATCCGCTTTGCGGCTGAGCGCAAGGCGCTTTCAGCAATCAGCTTCAGCTTGCCACCGCGCAAAAATACCTTCGCGTCAGTCTTATAACGCGAGAGAAACAGATTATCAGTCAGCGGCAGGGATGGCACAGCACCATGTCCCAACCGTTCTTCAGGCACAAATGCAGCGCCCATCAAGCGACGCTCATTGATGCCAAGCCTGCCTGCATCCTTACCGCAAATACGCACAGCCGATGCCGACGACTGGAGAAACTCGCCCGAAACCGCTTCAAAAAACTCACCCTGTCCATTGCCTGCCACACCTGCGATACCGACAACTTCACCCGCTTTCACCGAAAGAGAAATATTGTCTAGAGCGGTTGAAAACGGTCCGCGCGGCGCCTGCGACAACGATTTAATCTCAAGCAACGGTATGGACGCATTTTCAATGGCGTCAATCGGGCGGCGCGCCACAACCTTGATGTCGTTACCAACCATCATACGCGCCAGCGAGGCGGCTGTTTCCTGCCTTGGATCACAATGCGCAACCACCTTGCCGTGGCGCAACACCGTGGCGCGATCACAAAGGCGCTTCACCTCTTCCAGTCGATGGCTGATATAAAGGATTGACTTGCCTTCTGACTTGAGACGCTCCAGCGTTTCAAACAGGCGATCCGCCTCCTGCGGCGTCAGCACCGAGGTCGGCTCATCAAGAATGATCAGATCGGGCTCTTGCAGGAGACAACGCACAATCTCAATACGCTGACGCTCACCAACGGACAAATCACCAACATGCGCCTGCGGATCAATTGGCAATCCATAGGCCTTTCCAACGTCGTGCGCACGCTTTGCCACTTCCGATAATGGCAAGGAACCATCCAGTGAAAGGGCAATATTCTCGGCAGCAGTGAGCGAATCAAACAACGAAAAATGCTGGAAAACCATACCAATGCCCAGCTTTCTTGCTGTGGCGGGTTCGCTAATCGTTACGCGCTCGCCCTTCCAGACGATTTCGCCTTCCAGCGGCTGGAGCGCGCCGAACAACATCTTGACGAAGGTGGATTTCCCAGCCCCGTTTTCACCCAGAAGCGCATGTATTTCGCCTTCAGCAATGACGAGATCGACCGCATCGCAGGCTCTGAGCTGACCAAATACTTTTGTGAGCCGGCGGACATCAAGAAGAGGCCGGTCGGTTAAAGGCACTGACATTGTCTTTTTGTAGTTCCCCGAACTTATTTTTGAATGACCTTATCCAGCCGGACCGCAATTGGGAAGCCAAAAAGAAAATGGCGGAGCACATATGCACACCGCCGTTATATGCTTGCATCTATCCGATACTATGGGAGCAAGATGCTGGCGCCCGTTGTCTTGCGCGCTTCCAGATCTTCATGCGCTTTACGCACATCTTTCAGTGCATAGGACTGATTGATTTCGATCCTAACAGCACCACTTGAAACCACATCAAACAGATCGCTCGCCGTTTTTTCAAGATCAGCGCGCTTGGCAACATAGTTGAACAAGGTTGGGCGGGTCACAAAAAGCGATCCCTTCTGCGCCAGAAGACCAAGATCAAATGGCGGAATAACACCCGAGGACTGACCAAAACAGGCGAACATGCCAAGCGGTTTCAACACATCAAGCGAGCCCATATAGGTGTCACGACCCACGGAGTCATAAACAACGTCCACGCCCTCGCCGCCGGTCAATTCCCTGACACGTTCTACAAAGTTTTCTGTGCGGTAATTGATGACATGATCATAGCCATGCACCTTGGCGAGAGCGATCTTTTCTTCCGATCCAGCCGTGCCGATAACAGTTGCGCCAAGATGCTTGGCCCATTGCCCGGCAATCAGCCCGACGCCGCCTGCTGCCGCATGAAACAGGATTGTATGGCCAGGCTTTACAGCGAACGTCTGGCGCAAAAGATATCGCGCCGTCATGCCCTTGAGCATCATAGCAGCAGCAGTTTTCAGTTCGATATTGTCTGGAACCTTGACGAGGCGATCTGCGGACAAGATGCGCTCATCCGCATAAGACCCCGGTGTCGCAGCATATGCAACCCGGTCGCCAACTTTGAGCGTATCAACGCCGGAGCCAACAGCAACCACAATGCCTGCACCTTCGTTGCCGGGCGTGAAGGGCATCTGGGCGGCCTTATAAAGTCCGGTACGGAAATAGACGTCAATGAAATTCAGGCCAATCGCCTCATGGCGCACCTTTGCCTCACCCGGTCCCGGCTCGCCAATTTCGATCTGCTCATATTGCAAAACCTCAGGGCCACCTGTCTGGTGTACACGAATTGCATTGATCATCATGCTTCTCCGGCGCTGGTTTTCTTTGTATTTTCGGCCTGCTCAGCGGCAATAATCGCAGCAGTTCGTCCCAGATTGGGAAAGAACTGCATGATAGCGCCGATGAAATAAATATATAGCCCGGTCACTGTAATGCCGACGCGCACCCATAGCGGCGCATCCAGCATGTAATAAAGCCCCGCAGCACCAAATGCACACCACAGCAAAAAGACAGTGAGGTTGAGTGGGCGCAGCCGCGCAACACGCACCGGGTGCAGGAAGTTGATTGGCAGGAATGACAAAACAGCCGAAACGACGACAATGGCAAAGGCTTCCCATTCGCCTGGGCGAACAATAAAGAGCGTAAACACCACCATATTCCAGACAACCGGGAAGCCTTTGAAGAAGTTTTCCTTGGTTTTCATACCGGTGTCAGCATAGTAAATCGCGCTCGAGACAACGATAATCGCACCGGATATGAAGGACAGGTTCGTCCCCATAAAACCGCTCTGATAAAGTGCGAAGGCAGGTATCAGCACGTAGGTCACATAGTCGATGATGTTATCAAGCAACTCACCCGACCAGTTGGGCAGCACATATTTGACTTCAAGCTTGCGTGCGATGGGACCATCGATACCATCGACAAAGAGCGCCAGCCCCAGCCACCACCACATCGCGGTGTAGCGACCGTCACTTGCCGCAACAATAGACAGAAACGCCAGAAACGAACCGGACGCTGTGAGCAGGTGAACAGAAAATGCCTTGGCCTGCGGGGCTGTCACTTTCTTGGCTTTGAGTTTTCCGGTCAGTTTGCTTTTCACGCCGTTTGCCATTTCTCTTGATCGCCGCCTTCAATCTTCCAACAAGGCGTGAGGCAGCAGATAAGACTTCCAACGCGAGTGATCGGCGGAAGCCATGTTGTTGCATAAAGCTTTCCCCGAATAAGGCAAAAAGAGCAAGTAAGTCGTGAGACAAAACCGCCCTCATTCCACCAAAGAATGGGTTTTCACTTATGCAACAATGGCCTTTGCCCCTCGTTTGCGATTAAATGCGCTAAAACACGATGCGATAAGAATCGCTTTGGGCCTGAGTTTCTGGTCAAGGATAGAGCATTATGAATGACGTGGTTGTAGAAAAGCCCCTTACCGAAATCGTCATCAGCGGTGGTGGACCAGCCGGGATGATGGCAGCGCTTGCGCTCAGTGCGAAAGGCTACCGGACAGTTTTACTTGGGCCTGAAACAGACAAGGGTGATCGTCGCACCACAGCCCTCATGATGCCTGCCATTCGCTTTCTGGAAGATATTAACGTCTGGAAAGACATTGCGTCAAAAGCAGCCCCCCTTGCCTCCATGCGTATTGTCGATGCAACGACCCGGCTGATCCGCAGCCCCGCCGTGACTTTCCGCGCCGGTGAAATCGGTGAAATCGCCTTTGGTTATAACATTCCCAATGCAGCCCTGAACCAGAAGCTTGCGGAAGCGGTCGATAACAATCCCGCAATCAAACGCATTACCCAGCCTGCAATCGAATATCGCAACAATGGCGATCACATCACCATCACGCTTGCAGACGGTGATACAGTGCATACCCGTCTGGTCGTGGCGGCTGATGGGCGCAATTCGATGGCACGGGAAGCAGCCAGCATTCGCACCCGCCGCTGGGGCTATCCGCAAACCGCGGTTGTGCTTTCTTTTACACATGAGATCGAGCACCAGAATATCTCGACGGAGTTTCATACCGAAGAAGGCCCGTTTACGCAGGTGCCACTTCAGGGAAAACGCTCAAGCTTGGTCTGGGTGGTCAATCCGGGGCGTGCAGAAACTCTGATGGCACTCGATGATGAAACGCTTGGACAGCGCATCGAAAACATGATGCAGTCCATGCTTGGCAAGGTAACGATTGATATTCGTCCGCAAGCATGGCCACTTTCGGGAATGGTACCTGTTTCATTTGCGTCTAAGCGCACCATTCTCATTGGCGAGGCGGCGCATGTGTTTCCGCCGATCGGTGCGCAGGGGCTGAACCTTGGCACACGCGATGTCGAAACACTCGTCAATGCCATCGCACATGATCCCTCCGATCCCGGTTCAGATCGGGTGATCCGCGCCTATGATCGTGGTCGCCGCCCAGACATTCTGATGCGCACAGGATCAGTAGACGCACTCAACCGCTCGCTCCTGTCATCCATGCTACCAGCGCAGATTGCCCGCAATATCGGTTTGGAAATGCTGCGCTCGTTTGCGCCGTTACGGGCCTTTTTCATGCGCGAAGGTCTGCGTCCCGGCAGCGGCATTTCTCAGCTTTTGCCAAGGCTGCCAAAGATCTCCAATCGCACAAAAAGCATGGCAAAATAGTCAGCCATCTCAATAAGCGAACCTGAAACCTCCCGCAGCTTTAATTTAGCGCGCGGTGAACTACATATGTCTTATGAGCATAGCACAGATAAAGCACGCGAAGTTTCAAATCGGACAGGTGGTCCAGCATCGGCTGTTTCCTTTCCGCGGCATCATTTTTGATGTTGATCCGGAGTTTGCGAACACGGAGGAATGGTATGAATCCATTCCCGAAGAAACACGACCGCGCCGCGATCAGCCATTTTATCATTTGTTGGCGGAAAACTCAGAAGCCGAATATGTCGCCTATGTGTCCGAGCAGAACCTGATACCGGATTTGAGCGATGAACCGCTTCGCCACCCGATGATAGTGGATCTTTTCGACAAGCTTGAAAATGGGACGTATCGCGTGAAGCTGCACGCCAATTAGAGCATTCCCTGTCGAGATTGAATCATTGGAAATGCTCTAACTGTTTGTTTTCACGCATTGTTCAACGCAAAATCGCTACGTACTTTTGCTGGAAATGCTCTAAATTTCTTTGAAAATAGTAAGCCAGCAAAAAGGGCGCTATAAGCGCCCTTTTTATAGTTTATCAGCTTCGAGCAGTTTAGTTTGCTGCGCCTTTGGCTTTGTCCTGCTCAGCCTTCATCTTTTCTTCGAATTCCTTCTGGCGCTTTGCAACAGCGTCCTGAAGTTCCTTCTGGCGTTCTTCAAGTTCAGACTGCTTGAGGCCCGGACCGGTCAGCGCTGCCGAGAAACCAGTCAGTGCAACCGGAATCGGGTTCTGCTTGTTCTGGTAGTTGACTGACGTCAGCGTAACCTTGCCGCCCTTTTTGAGCGCATTGATCAGATCGTCGGAAAGCGGAGCTTCCGCAATGCAGCGATCCGGGAAGCAGATGCCGTATTCAAGCTTGGTTGGCTTGTTGTTGTCGATCTGCAAACCAACGCCGGCTGGGATCAGACGACCGATTGGAACAGTGACCTGAAAAATCTTACGATTAATCTTGCCCTTGATTTCGATGAGGTTGACGGCTGTCAAAAGCTGGCCTGAATCAGCGGTAACAATATTCTGCGTGTTGCAGATATCATTGTCTTCCTGCTTCGAGCACACTTTGAACCAGCCCTGTGGTGGCTGCTGCTGTGCGGCTGCAGGCATCGTCGCAGAAGCAAGCAGGGCGAACGCGCCAGCAAATGCAGATGCGGCAGCGATTGTCTTTGTGCTGGTCATGATCAACAGTTTCCTTCCAAGGCTTTGATCTTCCGTCTCTGGTTTGAGTCAGCGATAGACCGTCACTGATTTGAAAATGCGGCAACAGCGTGACCTTTGAGATTTATCATCCCAATCCGCGGTGGTGTTACAACGACTTCTTATTTTAATCCAGATGGTCACATACATTCGATGGACAGAATCGGCCATATTTTTTGTTTTATTCTGCACTGTCGCACACCGGACACGCTCTTAAGACACATAAGCTATCGGTTCATGCTAATTTCGCCACACGAATCGATATTTAAGACCTCTCGCTTATTTACAGTGAACCACTTAAGTTAAACGAGGACGCGAGAAAGTTGACTGGATTGTTTGCTCTTTTCCGCATCACAGCTTTAGCCAGCCTTATCGGCATGGGCGCATTCATTGCGCAGGCGCAGGCCGAATCCGATGCTGTAGCCGGTAATGCCCCCGACTATGCATTGTCGATGCATGGGGACGTAGCGCTTCCCGCAGACTTCACGCATTTTCCTTATGCAAACCCGGATGCGCCGAAAGGTGGTTCTCTTAGAATGGGCGTGGTTGGCACATTTGATAGCCTCAACCCATTTGTGCTCAAAAGCATGCGCACAACGGCGCGTGGACTGTTTAATGATGCCGATTTTGGCAACATGCTTTATGAAACGCTCATGCAGCGCTCACGGGACGAACCCTTTACCCTTTATGGGCTATTGGCGGAAAAAGTTGCAATCGACCCGGAACGCAAATGGGTGGAGTTTACGCTTAATCCAAAAGCCAAGTGGTCCGATGGTCAGCCTGTCACTGTGGATGATGTCATCTTCACCTATCAGATCCTGACGGAAAAAGGCCGCCCACCATACAACAACCGTATGAGCCGGATTGAAAAGATTGAAAAAACCGGCGAGCGCTCCGTGCGGTTTGTCTTCAATGATAAGTCAGACCGTGAATTTCCCTTGCTCATTGCCGGAACGATGCCGGTGCTTCCCAAACATGCAATTAACCCGGAAACCTTCGGCAATTCCACCCTGAAGGCACCTCTTGGCAGTGGGCCCTATATCGTGTCCGCTGTTCAGCCAGGCCAGCGCATCATTTACAAGCGAAATCCCAATTATTGGGGCAAAGACCTCGCATCGCAGCGAGGATTGAATAACTTCGATACCGTCAGTATCGAATATTATCGCAATGAGACGTCGCTGTTTGAGTCCTTCAAGAAGGGATTGCTCGACGTCTATCTCGAAGGAAATACATACAGGGAAGGAAATCCTCTTCACTGGCAGACCGCGTATAATTTTCCCGCGGCCAAAGAAGGCAGGGTTTTAAAAGAGAAGTTCGAAAAGAAACTCCCTGCAAATATTTACGGCTTTGTCTTCAATACCAGACGGGCGCTCTGGGCAGACCCCAGAGTGAGGCAGGCGCTTGCGCTTATGTTCGACTTTGAGTGGCTGAATAGGACCCTGTTTCTAAATCAATATGTTCGAACACAAGGATATTGGGACGGTTCCGAGCTTTCATCCGTTGGACACCCGGCCGATGCGGAAGAAAAACGCCTTCTTGCTCCTTTCCACAAGGCTGTAACGCCTGAAGCGATGGATGGAACATGGCGCGCACCGCAAACAGACGGAAGCGGCTATGACAGACGCCCCATGAAAGAAGCCTTTGAACTTCTACAAGCCGCCGGTTTCACCTTTCACGACGGAAAGGCTTTTGCGCCGGACGGCAAGGCCTTTTCTTTCGAAATAATGACTTTATCAGCCGATCAGGAAAAAATTGCCCTTGCCTTCAAACGCACGCTGGATCGACTGGGCATCATTGTAAACATTCGCACCCCTGATGACGCACAGTATCAACAACGCCTGCAAACCTTTGACTATGACATGATGCTCGGCGCCCTTACCAGCTCGCTTTCGCCCGGCAATGAGCAATGGCAGCGCTGGGGCTCAGGATCACGTAATGCACAGGGAAGCTTCAATTATCCCGGCGTTGCCGATCCGGCGGTCGATGCCATGATTGAAGCCATGCTTGTGGCCCGGACCCGTGCCGATTTCATCAGCGCAGTTCGTGCGCTCGACCGCATCCTCATTTCCGGCAACTATTATATTCCGCTTTATCATCAGCCTGCTCAATGGGTTGCGCGTTGGGATCGCATCGGACATCCAGACAAAACATCGCTTTATGGTTATCAGCTTCCCACATGGTGGCAGGTCACCAAATAACGTCGATTGATAAGACCGTAATTCATCCTACATTTTAGAGCTATAGAGATAGGCGAACAGGAGAACACGTCTCCTGTACGTCGAACGGAGCACCTTATGACCAGAAGAAAAATCACCATCGACGTTGTTTCAGATGTCGTTTGCCCATGGTGTTTCCTCGGCCGCAAGCGGCTGGAACAAGCACTTGAAATGACGCCCGAAGTTGATGCCGAAGTACGCTGGCGCCCTTATCAACTTGACCCATCGATCCCCGCTCAGGGCAAAGATCGGCAGGTCTATATGCGCGAGAAATTCGGCACGAGTTCGAAGATTGACGACATTCACAAACAGCTGACAGAACTCGGCGAAGAAAACGATATCGTCTTCGATTTTGAAGCGATCACGCGCGCACCCAACACCCTGGATGCCCATCGCCTGATCCATTGGGCTGAACAGGCTGGACCGGGCCTACAGGACAAATTGGTCGGCCGACTGTTCTCGCTCTATTTCGAGCAAGGGCAGGATATCGGCGATCATGACGTGCTGGTGGATGCTGCGGCAAGCATTGGCATGGAAGCGCCGATTGTCGCGCGTCTTCTGGAAAGCGATGCCGACAAAGCCACGATCCGTGAGGAAATCGACATCGCAGACCGTATCGGTGTGCGCGGGGTGCCATGCTTCATCATTGACCAGAAATATGCCGTCATGGGTGCACAATCCGCCTCTGCCCTCGCCGATGCCATTCAGCAAACGGCGGAAGGCTTCGAGCCGGGTATTTCGGAAGACAGATAAATATATCGCGGCGGGGTTAACCCGCCGGGATCTTTGCAAGCTGCGCCATAATAACCGCCGAACCATTCAGACGTTTTTCTGGCGTCGCCCAATCACGAATAAAGACGATGCTCTGATCCGGCCTGATCTTGGCCATGGAGCCCTGTTCACCGATCATCTTCACCAATCCAACCGGATTGTTGAAAGTTGCATTGCGGAACTGGATAACCACGCCTTTCGGACCGGCATCAAGCTTCTCGACATTAGCGCGGCGGCAGAGTGCCTTGATGTAAACGATTTTGAGCAGGTGCTGCACTTCTTCCGGCATCGGACCGAAACGGTCAATCAGTTCTGCACCAAATGCATCAATATCCTGCGGCTCTTCAAGGTCTGCCAGACGGCGATAAAGACCAAGGCGCAATTGCAGATCCGGCACATAAGCTTCCGGAATCATCACAGCCGTTCCAATTGCAATCTGTGGCGACCACTGGCTGTCTTCGACCTCAATGGTGCCCTTGAGCGTTGCAACCGCTTCTTCCAGCATCTGCTGGTAAAGCTCGAAGCCTACTTCCTTGATGTGACCGGACTGTTCTTCGCCAAGCAGATTACCCGCACCGCGAATATCCATGTCATGACTTGCGAGCTGGAAGCCAGCGCCCAGCGTATCAAGGGACTGCAGAACCTTCAGACGACGCTCGGCAGTGGCGGTGAGCGTGCGACCGGCAGGCAGCGTAAACAGCGCAAAGGCGCGCTGCTTGGAGCGGCCGACACGTCCGCGCAGCTGATAAAGCTGCGAGAGGCCGAACATATCGGCACGATGCACGATCATCGTGTTGGCGGTTGGAATGTCGAGGCCAGATTCGACGATGGTCGTCGATAAAAGCACATCATATTGGCCGTCATAGAAGGCATTCATAATGTCATCGAGCATTCCGGGTGCCATCTGACCATGTGCGACACCAACTTTGAGTTCCGGCACATGATCTCTGAGAAACTGCTCAATGTCCGCAAGGTCAGCCACGCGCGGACAGACATAGAAACTTTGACCACCGCGATAGCGTTCGCGCAGCAATGTCTCGCGGATCACCAGAGGGTCAAATGGTGACACAAAAGTACGAACAGCCATACGATCAACCGGTGGCGTCGTAATCAGCGAAAGCTCACGCACGCCGGTGAGTGCCAGCTGCAACGTGCGCGGGATCGGCGTTGCAGAAAGCGTCAAAACGTGAATGTCCGATTTCAACTCCTTAAGCCGCTCTTTGTGCTTTACGCCGAAATGCTGCTCTTCATCGATGATGAGAAGACCCAGATTCTTGAACTTGATCGAATTGCCGAGCAGCGCATGCGTGCCGACCACAATATCTACGGTGCCGTCTTCAATGCCCTTTTTGGTGGCTGCAAGCTCTTTCGAGCCAACCAGTCGAGATGCGTGCGCGACATTAACCGGCAAACCGTGGAAACGGGTTGAGAAGGTTTTGAAATGCTGGCGTGATAGAAGCGTGGTCGGCACAACCACTGCCACCTGAAAACCGCTCAAGGCAGCAACAAAAGCCGCGCGCAGTGCAACTTCCGTTTTGCCGAAACCAACATCGCCGCAGATGAGGCGATCCATCGGCTTGCCTGCACCCAGATCATCCGTAATCGCATCAATAGCGCGCAACTGATCTTCGGTCTCATCATAAGGGAAACGCGCCGCGAATTCTGCGTAAAGGCCTTCTGGTGGCTGCATAACGGGTGCACCGCGCATCTGGCGTTCGGCAGCGATCTGGATCAGATGACCGGCAATTTCAAGCAGGCGTTTCTTGAGCTTGGCCTTGCGCATCTGCCATGCGCCGCCGCCGAGCTTATCAAGAACAGCTTCCGACCCCTCGGACCCGAAGCGAGAAAGCAATTCGATATTTTCGACTGGCAGAAACAGTCGATCATCGCCTGCATAATGAATCTCGAGACAATCATGCGGAGCGCCCGCTGCCGTGATCGTTTTCAGGCCTATAAAACGACCGATACCATGATCAACATGGACGACAATATCGCCAGCCGAAAGTGAGGCGGCCTCCGAAATAAAATTCTGGTCACGTTTGCGGCGCTTTGAGCGACGCACGAGGCGGTCACCGAGAATATCCTGCTCGGCAACAACAACCAGATCGCCAGCGTCAAAACCGCTTTCAACTGCCAGAACAGCTGCCGTGATCTTGTCGCGCGACAGCGCCTTAACCATCGAAAGGCGGTCAACGGTCTCAATCTTTTCAAGGCCATGCTCGTCGAGCACTTGCAGCAGACGATCGAGCGATCCTTCCGACCATGCTGCCACCAGCACTTTTTTGCCAGCCACACGCAAATCGGCAATATATTTCACCACCGATTCAAACAGGTTCACATCGGTTGCTGCACGTTCTTCCGCAAAGCTGCGTCCCTTATGGACATCGGCATGAACAATCGCACGGCCAGTCACTTCAGGCGTACCAAATGGCGTCAGATCAATACGCAATCCGTTGGTTGCAGCAATCGCTTCCACTTCTTTTGGCGTGAGATAAAGCGTTTCCGGCTTAACCGGCTTGTACGGCACAGCATCGCTGCCCGGCTCTTTGCCTTCTGCCTGCCTGAGGCGCGACTCATAGTGATCCACAACCATCGTGTGGCGTTCGGTCAGTGCTTCATGCACCAGATGATCGAACACCACCGGCATGTCGCCGGCATGGTCAAACACAGTTTCGAGATTATCGTAAAACAGCGGGAGCCAGTGCTCCATGCCGGCAAAGCGCCGCCCTTCACTGATCGCCTGATAAAGCGCATCATCGCGCTGTGGCGCGCCAAACATCGCCACATAATTTCTGCGAAAATGGCTGATCATGTCCGGCGAGAGCGAAATTTCGCTCATCGGCTGAAGCACAAATTCCTTACGTGCGCCTGTGGTGCGCTGCGATGCCGGGTCAAACGCGCGAATTGTTTCGAGCGTATCACCAAAAAAATCAAGACGCAGCGGCTCTTCTGACCCCGGTGCATAAAGATCAAGAATCCCGCCACGCACTGCATATTCGCCAATATCACGTACCGTCGAAACACGCTCAAAGCCGTTGCGCTCAAGTCGCGCACTCAGCGCGTTCATATTGAGCTGATTACCGGGACGTGCGGAAATCACCTGTTCGGCGATTGCAGCCTGCGGCGGCAGCTTCTGCAAAACCGCATTGGCAGTCGTGATGATCACAGCGGGATGCGGCGTCTTCTTCAATGAAGCCAAGGCGGCCAGTGCCGCAAGCCTGCGTGCCGATGCATCCGCCCCCGGCGACACACGATCATAGGGCAAACAATCCCACGCTGGCAGATGCAGCACCGGAAGGTCGGGCGCAACAAAGTTCAGCACCTGCTCAAGATCTGCAATGCGCTGACCATCACGCACAATATACAGCAGAGGCCCACGCTCACCAATCTCTTCGACCAGCCGCGCAAGACAAAAAGCTTCGAAACCATCGGCAACGCCATCGATGACGATATTTTTGCTATTGCTGGCTTTCACACCAAGTTTGCTGAATACGGGCATGGCGGCTTATTCTCAGAATTCTATGCGGTCGCGGAAAGCAATGATGTCACGGAATAAAGGCGTATCATATTCCTGAGGTGTTTCGCTTTCGCCTGTCACCCATTTCAGAAGATCGCGGTCGAGCACTTCAAGAATCTGCTCAAACTCGTCCAGTTGAGCATCAGTGAAGGCTAGAAGATACTGATCGGCATACTGCCCAAGGATCAGATCCATCTCGCGCATGCCGCGATGCCAGGCGCGAAACAGAAGCTTGCGACGCCTAACATCAAGATTTCCTGCCGCAAGTGTGCTGCCTGTCATTGTTTGAGCGCTCCATTAAAAAATATGTTGCCGGTATATAGCATCTGTTGACGATGAGGGAACCCGTTTCCGCAATTAGAACAAAAATAGTACAAAACCATTTCAAAGGCTTGCACAGAAAAGCAAAGCAGTTAATGCTTCCAGCCATGCGTCCGTCTGTGCTTGATCCGTTTTTCGCTTCCGTCCGCTCGCTTTCCGGCATTGGCCCGAAAGTGGCAGCTTTGCTTGGCAAACTTTTGGGCACAGACGTGCCCGGAGCTGAGCCAAAAGTTGGCCAGCTTCTCTTCCTGCCACCACATAGTGTGATCGACCGACGCAACCGCCCCGGAGTAGCCTTTGCGCAGGAAGGCGCCATTGTGACGCTTGAGGTGATGGTTGATCAGCATCAGCCAGCCCCGCGTGGACGCGGCAATGTTCCGCATCGTGTGACTGCACATGATGACACTGGCGAAATCATCCTCACCTTCTTTCATGCGCAATTGCCATGGCTGGAAAAGATGTTGCCCGAAGGCGAAATCGTCATCGTTTCCGGCAAGGTCGAATGGTTCAATGGGCGTGCCTCGATGGTGCATCCGGATTATATCGCAAGCCTTGAAGATGCGGCCAGTCTTCCGATGGTTGAACCCGTCTATCCGCTGACGGCTGGCCTTTCATCGAAAACGCTTGGCCGCGCGGTAAAAGAAGCACTGACCCGCGTGCCGGTACTACCCGAATGGATTGACGGGCCGCTGATTGCGCGTGAGCGTTTCGCCTCTTTCAAAGAGGCATTGAACACAATGCATCTGCCGGAAGATCCGAGTGATATTGCGCTCGAAAGTATCACACGGCGCAGGCTGGCTTATGACGAGTTTTTGGCAGGACAATTGGCACTCGCGCTTGTGCGCGCCAAGACACGTCGCCTTTCAGGGCGCCCACTGGAAGGCAATGGCCGCATCGTTGCGGAAATCATGCGCCACCTCCCCTATAAACTGACCAAAAGTCAGGATCAGGCGGTTCGCGAGATCATCACCGATCTTAAATCGCCTGAGCGTATGCTTCGCCTGCTGCAAGGCGATGTTGGTTCTGGCAAGACGGTCGTTGGCCTTTTATCGATGGCACATGCCGCGGAATCTGGCGGTCAGTCTGCCCTGATGGCGCCAACAGAAGTGCTGGCTCGACAGCATTTTGCCACCATTGCACCTCTGGCGGAAAAGGTTGGCCTGAAAGCCGCCCTTCTTACAGGTCGCGAAAAAGGCAAAGAACGCAATGCTGTGCTTGAGGGCCTGAAAAGCGGCGAAGTCGATATTATCATCGGCACGCACGCGCTTTTTCAGGAAAAGGTCGAATATCACGATCTCGTCTTCGTCATCATCGACGAGCAGCATCGTTTCGGCGTACATCAGCGTCTGATGCTGACGGCAAAAGGCAGCGCACCCGATATGCTTGTGATGACGGCAACGCCTATTCCACGCACACTTGTGCTGACCGCCTTTGGTGATATGGATGTATCCAAGCTCACCGAAAAGCCAGCCGGACGCCAGCCGATTACCACTGCCATTCTGCCCATGGAACGCATGGGCGAACTTGTCGAGCGCATTCGGAAGGCCGTTCACGAAGGGCAGAAGATCTACTGGATATGTCCGCTTGTGGAGGAGTCCGAACTCGTCGAACTGACTTCCGCCGAAGAACGCTTTGAATCGCTCAAGTCAGTTTTTGGCAACAAGATCGGCCTCATCCATGGCCGCATGACTGGTGCTGAAAAAGACGAAGCGATGCGCGCTTTCAAGCAGGGCGAAACGCGGTTGCTGGTCGCAACCACCGTCATTGAGGTTGGCGTCGACGTGCCGGATGCAACGATCATCGTCATCGAACACGCCGAGCGCTTCGGGCTATCCCAATTGCACCAGCTACGCGGACGCGTTGGCCGTGGCGACAAGCCATCCACCTGCCTTCTGCTTTATAAAGGCCCACTTGGTGAAATCGGACAGGCCCGTCTCAAGGTGATGCGCGAAACGGAAGACGGTTTCCGCATTGCCGAAGAAGACCTGAAACTGCGTGGCGAAGGCGAGTTGCTCGGCACCCGTCAATCAGGTACGCCGGGCTTCCGCCTTGCTTCGATTGAAGCACATGGCGACTTGCTGGAAATCGCTCGCAAAGACGCGCGCTATATTCTGGCAAGCGATCCCGACCTTGAAAGCGAGCGCGGAAAAGCGCTGCGCGTGCTGCTTTATCTTTTCGGACGCGATGAGGCGATCCGCCTGCTTCGCGCGGGATAAAAACGAAATGGCCGCATCGCTGCGGTCATTTCTATCTATCTGTCAATTTTTTCAGATAAGAGATTGTTTTAATTTTATTCTACCGTCACCGACTTTGCGAGATTGCGCGGCTGATCGACGTCCGTACCCATCAAAATAGCAGTATGATAAGCGAGCATCTGGATCGGCAGAGCATAAACCAACGGCGTGATAAACTCAGGCACATCCGGCAGAACAATGGTCGCCATCGTATCAAGGCTTGCTGCCGCAGCACCTTTCTTGTCGGTGATCAGAATAATACGGCCGCCGCGGGCTGCCACTTCCTGCATGTTGGAAACGGTCTTCTCATAAAGACGATCCGACGGCGCAATGACGATAACCGGCATGGTCTCATCAATAAGCGCAATCGGGCCGTGCTTGAGTTCACCAGCCGCATAGCCTTCGGCGTGAATGTAGGAAATTTCCTTGAGCTTCAGCGCGCCTTCCATGGCCAACGGGAACGATGTTCCACGACCGAGATAAAGCACATGGCTGACCTTTGCCAACTCGTGACAGACGGTAGCAATCTGGTCTTCAAGCTTGAGAACCTGATTGATAAAGCGCGGTGCTTCCGAAAGCTGACGCACCAGTTCCTGTTCACGCTTGTCATCAATCGCACCGCGCGCTTTTGCAGCAGCAATCGCAAGTGACGCCATGGTCGAAAGCTGGCAGGTGAAAGCCTTGGTCGAGGCCACACCGATTTCAGGACCGGCCAGCGTCGGGAACACGGCATCCGATTCACGCGCAATGGTCGATCCGGTCACATTGACCACAGAGGCGATTTTCAAACCCTGCGATTTGCAATAACGCAGCGACGCGAGCGTATCCGCCGTTTCACCAGACTGCGAAACGAACATCGCGAGCGAATCCTTTGAAAGCGGCATTTCGCGATAACGAAATTCCGAAGCGATATCGCTATCGACCGGCAGACGTGCGATCTGCTCGAACCAGTATTTGCCCACCGAAGCCGCATAAAAAGCGGTGCCACAGGCAGAGATTGTCAGCCGGTCAATCTTGGCAAAATCAACAGCAATCGCTTCCCGACGCACCTTACCGGTGGTGAAATCGAGATAGTTTGCGAGCGTATGCGAAATCACTTCCGGCTGCTCGAACATCTCTTTCTGCATGAAGTGGCGATGATTGCCCTTCGAGACCAACATATTACCGGCCTGTGACTTCAAAATCGTGCGTTCAACCTCAACATTGTTTTCATCATAGATGGTCACGCCCTTACGGGTCAGCACTGCCCAGTCACCATCTTCAAGATAGGCAATTGTGTCGGTGAATGGCGACAAAGCGATAGCGTCAGAACCGAGGAACATTTCGCCTTCGCCATAGCCCACGGCCAGTGGCGGCCCCTGACGCGCGCCGATCAACGTTTCTTCATTGCCTTCAAACAAGAAGGCGAGTGCAAAAGCGCCTTGTAACAGTGGCAGGCTGTCGCGCACGGCCTCAACAGGCGATTTTCCCTTGTTCAACTCGCGCGTCACGAGATGCGCGACGGCTTCAGTGTCGGTTTCTGTCTCGAACCTAAAACCTTCCGCTTCGAGCATAGCACGCAATTCGGCAAAGTTTTCGATAATGCCGTTATGAACAACAGCCAAGCGCGGCGTGATATGTGGATGCGCATTGCGTTCAACGGGCTTGCCATGTGTGGCCCAACGCGTATGGCCAATGCCGATGACGCCCGGAAGTGGTTCACCCGCCAGACGTTTTTCCAGATTAACCAGTTTGCCTTCCGCACGACGGCGATCAAGCTTGCCATTCAAAAGCGTGGCAATACCGGCAGAATCATAACCGCGATATTCAAGCCGCTTCAGCGCATCAACCAGACGCGGTGCGACTTCGTCATTGCCGATAATGCCGATAATTCCACACATAGGGTGCTCCAGATCCGAGATTCACGCATTGAGTTGTGATTTAAAGATTCTAATGTAAAACGACAACCCAAAGGGCTGTCGTTCTATTCATCTGTTGGCCGTTTATTTCGACGATGTTTTAGCCGCTTTGATGGCAGCGTATTTCTCGCGCAATATCTTTCCCCGACCTTCTTTGGTTTCTTGCCGCGCACGACCGAAAGCCAGAGCATCCGCAGGCACATCCTCCGTAATTGTGCTACCAGATGCGATATAGGCATTATCACCGATCGATACTGGCGCAACAAGCGAGCTGTTGGAGCCAACGAAGGCATGTTCGCCGATCACCGTCTTATACTTGTTATAGCCATCGTAATTGCAGGTGATTGTGCCCGCACCGATATTGCTCGACGCGCCCACAATAGCATCACCAATATAGGTCAGATGATTGATCTTCGCGCCCTTGCCGACCTGGGCGTTCTTCACTTCACAAAAATTACCCACTTTGGATTTTTCGCCAAGATTTGCACCCGGACGCAAACGCGCAAAGGGTCCGATCTCGGCATTTACGCCAATCTTCGCACCTTCAATATGTGAGAAAGCGTGAATCAGTGCACCCGATGCCACATGCACGCCCTGCCCGAAGAAGACGTTTGGCTCAATCACAACGTCGGCTTCGACCAGCGTATCATGTGAGAAGAAAACAGTTTCAGGCGCAATCAACGTCACACCGGCCAGCATCATTTCCTGACGCTTGCGGTTCTGCCAGATGCTTTCAGCTTCAGCGAGTTCGGCACGATTGTTGATGCCAATCACATTATCGACAGGCACTTCAATCGCCACGACATTCAGGCCGTTGCCATGCGCGAGGCCAACAATATCGGTCAAATAATATTCGCCCTTGGCGTTCTTGTTATCAACAGCATCAAGCAGAGCAAGAGCGTGTTGACCACGAACGGCCATCAAACCACCATTGCAGAAGCCGATTTTCTTCTGGGCGTCGGTGGCTTCTTTCTCTTCGATAATCGCAGTGAGCTTACCACCTTCTTCGATCAGGCGACCATAGCCATGCGGGTTTGCGGGACGAAAACCGATAACGACAACGTCAGCACCCTCTGAAAGCTTGTTGCGCGCAGCCTGCAACGAATGCGCTTCGATCAGCGGCGTATCGCCAAAGACGATCAGCAGATCATCATAACCGCGCTCGATTGCTGCGCGCGCGGCCAGAACCGCATGGGCCGTACCCAAACGCTCTGTCTGCTCAAAGGCAGAAACCGCATCGGCAATTTTTTCGACAGCGCCGCGCACTTCATCTGCACCGCGCCCGACGACCAGAGCCACGTCGCTTTTACCAGTGCCCTGCACGGCCTTAACCACATGCGAGACCAGCGGCAGGCCTGCTACCTGATGCAGAACTTTTGGCAAACTCGATTTCATACGCGTGCCTTCGCCAGCGGCAAGCACGATGGAAAGGCATGTACGGTCTGTCATAATATCGTCCAGAAAGATTAAAGGCTCATCTGCTCAATAGCATTAAAGCGTATATGGAAACTTACAATTTCAGCCCAAGCGCCCCAGTGCCGGGAAAGTTTCGAGCAGCCAGAACGAGAAAGACTGCATTCCGCCGGTCAGGAAAAGCACACCAGCAATCACGAGCAACGCGCCCATCGCTTTTTCAACTTTGCCCAGATGAACCCGGAAGTGTGACAAAAACCGCATGAATGCGCCCGAAAAAAGAGCCGCAATCAGAAACGGAATTCCCAGACCCAGCGAATACACTGCCAGAAGGGCAGCGCCGTCAATCACCGTGCTGCTGCCGCCTGCCAATGTGAGGATAGGCCCCAGAACCGGGCCAATACATGGCGTCCAACCAAAGGCAAAAGCCAGCCCCATGACATAAGCGCCCAATGGCGAAGCTGGCGCATTACGCGCCTGAAAACGCGCCTCACGCGATAGGAATGAAAAGCGCAGCACCCCCAGGAAGTTGAGGCCCATCAGAATGATGACGACGCCCGCCGCCATAGCGATTTCCTGCTGCCACATGCGCAGAAATGCGCCGATGGACGATGCACCAGCCCCAAGGGCCACAAAAACAGTGGTAAAACCGAGTACAAAGCAGATAGCCGCAAAAGCAAGAGAACGACGATGCGAAGGAGCCGCAGCAATGCGTGATTCTTTTTCTGCACGAAAATCCTCAACACTCACACCCGCCATATAGCACAGATAAGGCGGCACAAGCGGCAGGACACAGGGCGAAAGAAACGACAGCGCACCCGCACCGGCAGCCGTCAAATAAGAAACACTAAGCACTGAAACCTCATTTTTTACATAGAGTTTTTCTTATCTGAAACAGATAAACAGCTCTATTCATTTGTTTTTGAACAAACTCGGGGAAACTTCCCCGTTTTATCCAAAGCGCTTGCGGCCACTGCCAATTAAGGCATAATCCGACCCGAGTGAAATACCCTTTGATGGCCTTATAACCCAACTTCGACATTACTTTGATTATTTTCAATGCAGAATCTCATTCGAACACAAGTTCGCCCTAAATCAGGATCATTTGCGCAAAATTAGATTGCTCCAACTGGACGACGCTCCGATGAGCTTAATTGACAACGAAGAACCTTCTTCAGCCACCAAAGAACAAAGCAAGTCTTCTGGATGGCTGAAACGCTACCAGCATTTTCTGTTTCCAGTTGCGGGCATTGCGATCGCGCTGCTGGCAATTTATGTTCTGGAAAGCCTGCTTCAGAATACCTCGCGCAAGGATACGCTGGTCGCATTCCATGATCTCCCATGGAGTGTCATCGGCCTCGCAGTTCTGTTCACTATGCTGAGCTACGCTGCGGTAGCGCTTTATGACGTGGTGGCGGTCGACACAATCGCGCCTAACCAAATACCGCGTCGTATCGCAGCGGTTGCAGGTGCGGCAGGCTATGCAATCTCCAACGCCATCGGCTTTTCGCTGCTGACGGGCGGTGCACTGCGCTATCGCATCTATGCTGCGGAAGGGATCAGCCTTGCCGATATCGGCAAGATCGTCGGCACCTCGTGGTTTGCAATCTGGTTTGCACTTATCATCATGGTGGGCGCGGCTCTGCTGATTGATCCGCAGGATGTGCCGTGGATTTCGACGATTGATGCACGCATTGATGTTGTCGCTGGCATTATCATTCTTGGCGGCATTGGCTGGCTGATCTACTGGCTCTCACATGGCCAAAGAACGCTTCGCTTAGGCTCGCTCAGCCTGCGACTGCCCAACTCGAAAGGTGCAGTGACCCAAATTTTTGCAGGCCTTGTCGATGTAGGCGCTGCAGCTGCAACCCTCTATGTGCTGATGCCACAGGATGCGGTTCCGAGCTTTGCGGTCTTCGCGCTCGTCTATGTGATTGCTATCGTTCTAGGCATTGCGAGCCATGCGCCGGGCGGACTTGGTGCATTTGAAGCAACCATCATTGCTGGCCTTGGCATTGGTGACAATCCACAAGCCATTGCCGGTCTGCTTGCCTATCGTGTGATCTACACAGTCATGCCGCTTGTCGTATCCACAATTGGCCTTCTCATCTGGGAGGGGATGCGCCGCAGGCAGATGTTGGGGCGTCAGGCCAAATTTGCAAAGCGCCTTGTCGAGCCACTCATTCCCGGTCTCTCTGCCAGTATCATCTTCCTCGGCGGTATTATTCTGCTCGTATCGGGTGCAACGCCCGACTTGCGCTATCGTGTAAAAATACTCTCCAGTGTTGTTCCAGAGTTTTTTGTCGAAACATCGCATCTTGCCGCAAGCCTTGTCGGCGTTGCGCTGTTGATCGTAGCGCGTGGCCTGTTCAGACGACTGGAGCGCGCATGGATTGCTGCAATCGTGCTTTTGCTGTTTGGTGCAGTGTTTTCGATTGCGAAAGGTTTGGATTGGGAAGAAGCAAGCATTCTGTGCGTTTTTGCTCTTGCTTTATGGGGCTTTCGCGATTCCTTTTATCGCCGCCCGATTTCCGGACCATTTGAACTGAGCTGGAGCTGGATTGCCTCTGTCGGCACAACTGTCATCGTCTCCACTTGGCTTGGCTTCTTCGTTTATCGCCACGTGGAATATTCCAATAATCTCTGGTGGGATTTTGCTTGGAACGATAATGCACCACGCTTTTTGCGCGCCACCGTTCTGGTGTTTGCTGTTGTGGCGGCAGTCGGTCTGAACTCGATCATCAACCGGCACAGCCAGCGCAAACGCAAGCGTGATTACTCAATCCCCCCTGCGGTGTTTGAACTTGTTGCGCAATGTCCGCATACAGATGCAGCCCTTGCGCTTCTTGGTGACAAGCAATTTCTGCTTGCGCCCGATAACAACGCATTCATCATGTATGCGCAATCGGGTGGCAGTCTGATTGCGCTGGGCGAGCCGATTGGCGACAAACAGGCTGCAAAGGAACTCGCGTGGTCTTTCCATAGCCTGGCAGACAAGATGGCGCTGCGCACCGTATTTTACGGCGTTGGACCAACCAGTCTGCCATTGTTTCTCGACATGGGATTGGTGGCGCTGAAGCTTGGAGAAGTCGCCCGCGTTGACCTCAGCGATTTTTCGCTCGAAGGTCCGCGCCGTCAGCCATTCCGTTATGCCGATCGAAAAGTCGACAAGGATGGGCTGACATTTGAAGTTATAGACGTGAAAGAGGTTCCACCGCTTATTCCGCGTCTGCGTGAAATCAGCGATGCATGGCTTGACCATAAATCAGGCAGCGAAAAAGGCTTTTCGCTTGGCTATTTCGACGACGACTACATGACGCGGTTCGATGTGGCTGTGCTTAAAAAAGACGGAGAGATCGTTGCCTTCGCCAATATCTGGCGCGGTGCCGACAAATACGAGATCACAGTCGATCTCATGCGCTACATGCCCAATGTGCATAAACTGCTTATGGACGCTCTTTTTGCCAAACTGCTCATGTATAGCAAAGAACAGGGCTATAAATGGTTCAATCTCGGGGCTGCGCCGCTATCAGGTCTGAACCGCAGCAGATTGGCCTCGCGCTGGAACCGCTTCGGATCATTCATCTATCGGCGCGGTGCCGACCTCTACCACTTTGATGGCCTCAAAGCCTTCAAGGAAAAATTCGACCCCGTCTGGACACCGCACTATATGGTTTGTCCCGGCGGTCTTGAAACACCCCGCACACTCATCGATGCAACAACACTAATCAATGGCAGCCCACTGGAGTTTATCCGTAAATGAAGAAGCGACGCATTCTTTTAACTGTCTTTGGGCTGGTTTTGCTCGGCGGTGCAGGTGTCTATGCTGCGCTGCATCCGGGCAAAATTGCGCGTCAGTGGGCGCAGTTTTTCAATGCCGACGAACCGGTAATCCATGCCAGTGCTGAACGGCTTTCCAATATCCCGGTTTACATGCCCAAAGGCGATCCGGTTGGCCTTGCCATTCTGCTGAGTGACGAAAACGGAATTGGTGAGAATGAACGCGCTTATATGGATGCAATGCTGGCACGCAACATGATCGTGTTGCCTGTCGAACTGGGTCCGTGGCGCGCTGCACTCGATAAAGAAGATGGTGAGTGCAATTATCTCGACTCGGACTTTGAAGCGATTGCCAAGGAGGCCCTGCGCGGACTCGATCTTGATGTCTATTTTCATCCCGTCGTGACCGGCATTGGTCAGGGCGCGACAATTGCATATGCCGCAGCATCGGATTCGCCCGATGCAACCATTGCCGGTGCAGTCGCTCTCGACCCGACACCTGCAAAAACCCGCCTGCCCTCATGCACAGAAGAAGCAGAAGCGGTGAATGCACCGGGCGGCGGATTCACCTATGAATATGATGCCAAAATTCCTACACCCACATTGGTAATTGGACCCAACGGCTCTCCCGTCAACAACCCTGTCGAAGCAAGACAAAAGAGCGTAGCCGTACTGCAAAGCGGCGCAGACTTCCCCGCTCGTATGAACATGGCCGTGAACAATGTCGTGGCAATGGCTGATATGGACGCGAAGAATGAAGCACTCCCCATTGTCGATTTACCAGCCAAAGGCGGCAAGGCTGATATAGTTGCCGTGTTTTACTCGGGGGATGGCGGTTGGCGCGATCTCGACAAATCAATTGGTGAATGGCTTCAAGCCAATGGCGTTCATGTGATCGGTGTCGATTCACTGCGCTATTTCTGGTCAGAACGCACGCCGGAAGAAATAGCGCGTGATACAACCGCAATGATCAAAAAAGCTGATCCATCCAATAAGCTGCCCGTCGCCGTTCTTGGCTATTCATTTGGCGCAGATACATTCCCGTTTGCCTGGAAATATCTGGATCCAGCGATTCAGGACCGCACCAAAATGGTCGGACTTCTTGGCGTCGAAACAACCACCACATTCCAGGTTTCGATTGAAGGCTGGCTCGGCATGGATGGTGACAAGGACGTCGTTCCAGCTATCACGACAATTCCGCTGGATCGCGTGGTCTGCGTTTATGGTGAAGAGGAAGACGATACGGCTTGCACAGCACCGGAGCTCAAAGGGGCCGACCTGATGAAGCTTTCAGGTGGGCATCACTTCGATGAAAATTACGAGCCGATTGCTGCCGCTCTTTACGAAAAAATGCGCGCGCATGCAGGCCTGCCGCCTCGCCCCGCGAGTTAAAATGAAAGGCACCGGCATTTTTAGCCGGTGCCTTGTTCATACAGCCTTGGCGCTGCGCTTCTTCCTGCACAGCCAATCGGCAATCAAACCTCTTATCAGTCTTAAATCCGATCCCTGGCATTCTGACGGCCTTCCTGCTGGTGGCATTTGCTCTGGTGGCCTCAATCGCAGCTTCTATTGAAGCCATATATGGCGGTCGTCATTGTGACGAAGTCCTTTTTCATTGATTTGATTCTTAATGAGGTTACAGCTCTCTCCTTCTGGCATAACGAATCTGCATTGCATGACGTTTAATGGCTGAATTCCATGCCAAATGAGCAGATTTGGTTCCACGGTTTCATCGGGAAGACCTGTGACGACAAAATTTATAGCGAGTAAGGCAATTTTTTTGAAATTATGTTGGAGAAACTTGATTTTATGGTGTTGACCAATCCGAAAGCCGCCCGTATGTTCCGCCACACTTCCAGGGACGATTTGTTCCTTAAGGGAGCGCGTAGCTCAGCCGGTAGAGCAACTGACTTTTAATCAGTAGGTCCAGGGTTCGAATCCCTGCGCGCTCACCAACAAAATCAAATAGTTAGCTGCAGTAGCATTTGACCGGAAGCCCGTAGTTTACAGTTAGTTTACAGAGTTTGTTCACTTTCCGGTCTGTAATTGGCCCCGGCTTACCGCAGTTCATAGGCGATCAAAAGCGCAGTGCAGCAGGCAGCGTGCCATAGGTTTAAATTGCCTTCAAACCACCACCGACGACAAAGGCCATAAACGCTGCCACCAGTCCTCCGATTATCAACCAGTTGATTCGTGACAGTGTTGATTGGATGCTTTTGTTGGCGCTCTCAAGCCCGGTGAACCGCGTATCAATACGCGCTTCCATAGCCACCCATTTTTCATCGTTGCGTGCGCTGTCGATCTCACGCTGTCTTTGCCATGCCTCCAAGGTGGTCAGGCGCTGACTGGTTGATTGTGCAGAATGTTCCAACCCGACGACACGGGCGCGGAGATCGTTCTCAGTGTCTGGCATCTTATCCTCCATCACTTCCAGCAACCCCGCTTCTTTCCGTTTTCATCATTGCCTTCAACGCGCTCGGCCCCTGCCCGATCCGCTTTGGTCAGTGCTATCAATCCGGCAGGCGTGAGATCATTCTTGCGAAACCCCGCGCAGTTCGTCGCACTGTTCGACTGACAACCCACGACGCTTGAGAGCAAGCCGACAAAAATCATAGTCCGATAGTGTTGGTTTTCACGCGGAACTGAGCCGGTTTTTTCACCGAGAATTGAGCCACCTTCGAGTATGTTTTTCAGATCATGGTTTGGTCAAGGGATTGGGT
>NZ_JAYEXN010000028.1:0-40668 GCF_044435015.1 Ochrobactrum sp. S1502_03 | reverse complement strand
ATTTAAAGTTACGGGCCCGCGCACGCTAAACCTTGCAACCTAAAGGAGGGGTACTTTTTGGACGCCGATAAGGGGTCCCGTTTAAACGCCGATTGACAGTGGTGAAGCAGTGAACGTGGATCTCGCACCGCTCGCGCTTTGAGGCGGGAGCGGTGTCGCTGCCGCAATGATAGAAACAGGGCGGGCAGCAATGGCTTCTTGGTTTCTGCAAACCCATAGAATTGGTTTGTAGTGTTAAGGCTTTTTCTGAATTTGGATGATATTCATGCCCTTCGTACACAATTCCACACGCCACGGTGCAAGACGCGCTACGCGATCATTCGGACCAGGGTAGCCAATACGCGAGCGAGCAGTTCCGGTGCCGCAGGCTGATCGCGGTTCACCTGTTCGATGAGCCGGTCCGGCAATGCCTGGGGCGATGCCGCGATGGAAAGCTTCTTCTCATCATTCGACACTAGGTTACCTCAGCCCGTTTGAATTTGTAAACAAGGTTAGCCTACTTGGTGTTCGAAAAAACTGATGGTAGGCCAGAGTTTATGGCCCCGCGACGCGGCTTGGGTCGCACAGGTTTCGAACAAATGAGGTTCTTTCGTCATGTCTCTGGTCAGCGACTTCAGCGATAGGTATGAAATATCGAGAGAAACTTTTTCGATTGTTACTTCTAATGCAAAAGAAGCTAAACTGAGAATGGGACGGACTTCAGTAATATCAAATAAGAACATACAGAAAAACTGGAGCGGGCGAAGGGATTCGAACCCTCGACCCCAACCTTGGCAAGGTTGTGCTCTACCCCTGAGCTACACCCGCTCGCGCCAGTCTTCTCTGAGAGAGAAGTCATTTCCGTTAGGCAAGCGCTATATGGACCAACACATTTGAGATTGCAACAGGGAAATTCGATGAAAATGCTCTTTCGTTGAATTATTTAGCCGGGTTTTATTCAAGGTATTGAATTAAAAGATATAATTTCGTTTAAAGTAGCTTTTGGAGTGCGCGAGGGACAGGTGGCAAGTGCAACTTTTGCATCTATCACCTGGTGGTTTCCACTTCTGCGGGTTGATAATGTCTGCGTGTGGCGATTCATTTGCGACGATCCGCGAATCTTCGGCTTTCGCTCGGCCTTGGTTTTGCACTAAGAGTATAGAAACCTTACATAAAGCACGTCGAAACTGTCTGCTCATTTTTGAAATAGGGATCAGCATGCCTCTGACATCGCATCAACTTCATGATTATCTGAGGAACCTCGATATTGAGGTTAAGACCGTGCAGCATCCGCCCTTGTTCACGGTTGCCGATTCTCAGAGCCTGCGTGGTGAAATCGCAGGCGGTCACACCAAGAACCTCTTTCTTAAAGACAAGAAGGACAATTTCTTTCTGGTAACGGTAGATGAAAATGCCGTGGTCGACCTTAAATCGATCCATCAGGTTATCGGGGCTGCCGGTCGTGTATCGTTTGGCAAACCGGAGAAGCTGATGGAATATCTGGGCGTTGTTCCGGGCGGTGTGACAGTGTTTGGTGCGGTGAATGATACTGGGCACAAAGTTCAGATCATCCTCGACGCAAGCCTGATGGAAAATGACATCATCAATGGTCATCCTTTGACCAATGAGGCGACAACCTCCATTAAGCGCGATGATCTGATCCGCTTTCTTGCCGCAACCGGACATGAGCTGCGTATTCTTGCTGTTTCAGAGGATGCCAAGGCCGCATCTTCGGTATAAACTGTTTACAGCGGGGGCGCGGCTTGAAAATAGCGATAGACAATATGCATTGACGTATCGAAACCGACATGCTGCTGCCCTATATGTGAGCGGGAAGATATAAGGAATATCCGATGACGAGCCAGAACAATCCTTATTCAAGTGCAAGCGGACAGATGAGTGGCAATGTGTCGTTTGGGTCAACAACGACACCCGGCGGTAGCAATGATCTTATCAAGGATACAACCACTGCAGGGTTTCAGGTGGATGTGGTGGCAGAATCGCGCAATCAGCCGGTTCTGGTTGATTTCTGGGCGCCCTGGTGCGGGCCGTGCAAACAATTGACCCCAATTCTTGAAAACGCCGTTCGTGCAGCAGGCGGCGCGGTGAAGCTGGTGAAAATGAATATTGACGATCATCCGTCAATCGCAGGCCAGCTCGGTATTCAGTCCATTCCTGCTGTTATTGCTTTCGTCAACGGCCAGCCCGTCGATGGTTTTATGGGCGCCTTGCCGGATTCAAAGGTCAAGGAATTTATCGCCAAGATCGGTGGTCCGAGCGATCAGGAAGCGGCAATCACAGAAGCTGTCAATGCAGCCAATGAGCTTGTGCAAGCAGGCGATTTCGTTCAAGCCGCGCAGATATTCTCATCGATCTTGCAGGTGGCCCCCAATAATGTGGATGCGGTCGTTGGTCTTGCGACATGTTTGCTTGAATCGGGTGATGCCAATAAGGCGCGCGAAACACTGGCAAGCCTTCCGCAAGACAAGCTTGATGTGGCGGCCGTGCGTGCAATCGAAGCGCGTCTTGCACTGGCTGATCAGGTTAAGCTTATTGGTGATCCGGTCGAACTTGAGCGTCGGGTGCAAGCCGATCCAAAGGATTATCAGGCGCGATTTGATCTGGCGCAGGTGCGTAATGCGCAGGGGCGTCGGGAAGAGGCAGCCGATGAATTGCTTTCAATTATGAAAGCGGATCGTAGCTGGAATGAGGATGGCGCGCGCAAGCAGCTTCTTCAGTTTTTTGAAGCCTGGGGCAATATGGATCCGGCGACGCTTGGCGCACGCCGCAAGCTTTCATCGCTCCTGTTTTCCTGAGCAGGATGCCATGAACAGAGGGAGAGTGTAATGCAGGTGGGCAATGCCCGTTATCGGACGGGCGCTGATATACCGGATCTGGTACCCGTGTTTCCATTAACGGGTGCGCTTCTTTTGCCTGGTGGACAGTTGCCGCTCAATATTTTCGAGCCGCGCTATCTGGAAATGGTGGAAGACGCGCTTGCCGGAAAACGCATTATCGCAATGATCCAGCCGCACATTGACGAGAGTGACACGGATGATAGTGAGGAGGATGATCGCGATAAGTTCGATGAAGCCGCTCGTCCGCCGTTAAGTCAGGTCGGATGCCTTGGACGCATCACCACTTATTCCGAAACCGGTGATGGACGCGTGCTTATTACGCTTCAGGGTATTTGCCGATTTCGGGTGCTGGAAGAAGTGAATAGCCGCAAGCCCTATCGCCAATGCCGCATTGCGCCGTTTCTGGCCGATCTGGAAGACCCTCGTGATCTGGGCGAGATTGATCGTGAGGCGCTTTTGGGTGCATTCAAGGATTATCTTGAAGTGCATAATCTGGAGGCTGATTGGGAGAGTATTTCGCGTGCAGCCAATGATACTTTGGTTAATGCATTGTCGATGATGTCGCCTTTCGGACCTGCCGAAAAACAAGCGCTTCTGGAAGCGCCGGATTTGAAAACGCGTGCTGCAACCCTGATCGCGATTACAGAAATGGTATTGGCCAAAATCAAGGATGATTATGGCTCACGCCTGCAATGAATATTGAGGAAAGACCAATGGTTGAGAATGAAAATACCGGCAATCTTGATGTGAAGCTGCTTGAATTGCTTGTATGTCCGCTGACCAAGGGTGTGCTTCAATATGATGCGGAAAACAGCGAGCTTATTTCGGAGAAAGCCAAGCTAGCCTATCCGGTTCGTGGCGGTATTCCGATCATGCTGCCATCGGAAGCGCGCGCTCTCGAATAGATGGTTTTGGTCGGCGCCCCATGATGTCAAAAGCTGTTATATAATTTCTACATATCCTCAGTTCTTTTTCATAAATTTCGCACTGCCGTTGTTGATTGCCAGGCGAGGGGGTTCTATAACCCTCGCGGAACTTTAAGGTGCATCTTGAAAAGTGTGAAGCGGTTTTCAGTCAGGGTGCAGTTTAAAAACAAATGGTTGAGACGTGCTGATCTGATAAAACCAGATTGAAACACTCTCTAAAAAGAGATAGCGGACGTTAAATTTTATCCGTTGTTATCTGAGAAAAAACAGAGGCTTGGCATAATGGCATCCAGAAAACTCCTTCTCCTGCCCGGCGATGGTATCGGTCCTGAAGCAATGGCTGAGGTCCGCAAGATCATCGATTTCCTCAATTCAGGTCTCAATCTCGGTTTTGAAACCGATGAGGGCTTGGTTGGTGGTTCGGCCTATGATGCATATGGCCAGGCAATTTCCGATGCGGATATGGAAAAGGCGCTTGCTGCCGATGCCGTACTTTTTGGTGCTGTTGGCGGTCCTAAGTGGGATAGCGTACCATATGAAGTCCGCCCGGAAGCAGGTCTTCTGCGTTTGCGTAAGGATTTGGCTCTTTATGCCAATCTTCGCCCGGCAATCTGCTATCCAGCACTTGCGCATTCATCGTCGTTGAAGCCGGAAGTCATCGAAGGCCTCGATATTCTGATTCTGCGTGAGCTGACCGGTGGCGTTTACTTCGGCGAGCCGAAGGAAATTATCGATCTGGGCAATGGACAGAAGCGCGGTATCGATACGCAGGTTTATGACACCTACGAAATCGAGCGCATCGCCGATGTGGCTTTTGAACTTGCGCGCACGCGCCGTAACAAGGTTACGTCGATGGAAAAGCGCAACGTGATGAAATCGGGCGTCTTGTGGAATCAGGTCGTCACCGCACGTCACAAGGAAAAACATGCCGACGTTGAACTCGAGCATATGCTGGCTGATGCCGGCGGTATGCAGCTTGTTCGTTGGCCAAAGCAGTTTGATGTCATCGTTACTGACAACCTGTTTGGCGATATGCTTTCCGACGTCGCAGCGATGCTGACCGGTTCTCTGGGCATGTTGCCATCGGCTTCGCTTGGTGCGGCTGATGCCAAAACCGGAAAGCGCAAAGCGCTTTATGAGCCGGTACATGGCTCGGCACCTGATATTGCTGGTCAGGGCGTTGCAAATCCAATCGCAATGATCGCATCGTTGGCCATGTGCCTGCGCTACTCGTTCAATTTGATCGATGAAGCCGACCGTCTGGAAGCCGCAATTGCTGGCGTTCTTGATGATGGCTTGCGCACTGCCGACATCTGGTCGGACGGCACAACAAAGATTGGCACCGTTGAAATGGGCGATGCAATTCTCGCGAAGTTCAAGGCGCTTTCAGCTTAATTGCTGATTGTCTGGTTACAAAAAAAAGCCGCTGCGCAAAGATCGCGCAGCGGCTTTTTTTGTTGACTTCGGTCAAGCCAAATTGTGAATCTGCTAAGACCGCTGCGCGAGCATTTCCTATTTTGATTGAATGGTTGAAAATGCTCTATCTGTTTGTTTTCACGCATTATCCCACGCAAAGCCGCTTCGCACTTTTGCTGGAAATGCTCCAAAAAAAAACGCCGCCCGGTGGGACGGCGTTTTCATTTGTAGAGAAGGCCGCGCCTACTCTACTTTGTTCAGGTCAACGTCCTTGGTTTCCTTCACAAAGAGGATGCCGATGACGAGCGTGATCGTTGCGATGATAATTGGATACCAGAGACCGTAGTAAATATCGCCCTTTGCTGCACTCATCGCGAAGACAGTGGCTGGCAGAAGACCACCGAACCAGCCGTTACCAATATGATAAGGCAGCGACATACCGGTGTAGCGAATGCGGGTCGGGAACATTTCGACCAGGATAGCGGCGATCGGTCCGTAAACCATCGTGACGTAGATCACGAGAACGGTCAGGATTGCGATTGTCATTGTCCAGTTGATCTGTGCCGGATCGGCAACCATCTTGAATGTACCTGCATTCGGGATGGTATAAACCGCCTGGCTTGGTTCACCTGCTGCATCCGCTTCAATCTGAGTGACGATGTTGGCCTTGACCAATTCCGCATTGGTCATTGTTGTGCTTTCACCTGCGCGAACCGCTCCTGCATCCAGAGCAAGCTCGGGATTTGCAGCAATGAAAGCATCAAGCTTCGAGTCTGCAACCTTTGCCGGGTTGCGTACCAATGGCCAGCCAGCCTTCTGAAGCGCCAGATTGATGTCGTGGGTCAGAGCTGCCTGCTTTGCTTTCGCATCCGCTCCGGCTGCATTGGCATCGAAAGATGTTATGGTTGAATCGCCGATTTTGACGGTTGCAACCTGTCCGGCAGGACCAGTCACGACATCATAAGGCACAGCACTGCGCGATAGGAAGCTTGTTGCAATATCGCAAGAGCTGGTGAATTTTGACGTTCCGGTTGCGTTGAACTGGAAGTTACAGTCGCCAGGCGCGGCCGTTACCGTTGCACTGATCGTCTGTTCCGCATGTGCAAGCGCCGGATTGGCAGCCTGAGTGAGCGCTTTGAATAGCGGGAAGTAGGTGACGGCTGCCAAAGCCAGTCCTGCCATGATGATTGGCTTACGGCCAATCTTATCCGACAACCAGCCGAACACGACGAAAAATCCAGTGCCTATAACCAGGGCCGTTGCGACCATGATATTTGCTGATTGGTTTTCAACTTTGAGTACGTTCTGCAAGAAGAATAGAGCGTAAAACTGGCCGCTATACCAGACAACAGCCTGTCCTGCGGTAAGACCGAAAAGGGCAATCAGGGCAATTTTTGCATTCTTCCACTGTCCGAAAGCTTCTGTCAGCGGTGCTTTTGATGTCTTGCCTTCTTCCTTCATTTTCTTGAAGGCGGGGGATTCGCTCATCTGCAAGCGGATCCAGACGGAGATACCCAAAAGAACGATCGAAACCAGGAACGGAATACGCCAGCCCCATGCTGCGAAGGATTCGGTGGTCATCACATTCTGAATGCTCAGAATGACCATAAGCGAAAGGAACAAGCCCAACGTAGCCGTTGTCTGAATCCATGATGTGTAGAAGCCACGGCGGCCATTGGGTGCGTGTTCGGCAACATAGGTTGCAGCACCACCATATTCACCGCCCAGCGCCAGGCCCTGCAACATGCGCAGGATGATCAGGATCGCCGGCGCGACAATGCCAATCGTTGCCGATCCCGGCAGAATGCCGACCAGAAAGGTCGAAGCGCCCATGATGACGATGGTAACAAGGAACGTATATTTACGTCCCACCAGATCGCCGATGCGTCCGAAAACCAGCGCGCCGAACGGACGCACAAGAAAACCGGCTGCAAAGGCGAGCAAAACGAAGATGTTACGGGTTGTTTCCGGATATTCATTGAAGAACGCGGCACCAATGAAAGCAGCCAGTGTTCCGTAAAGATAAAAATCATACCATTCAAAAACTGTGCCGAGCGAAGAAGCGAAAATCACCTTCTTTTCTTCGCGCGTCATTTTTTGCGTGCCGACCTTGGCACTTGATGAAACTGACATAAGAGTCCTCCCAACAGCATTTTTGCTGACGTGCGCGAATGTTCTCCTCCAACTTCCGCACACTTTCTCACGCAGGTATGATGAACTGAATCGTTTGATCCGTTTATTATCTTTTAGTATGAGACGGTCCTGAGCTTAAGCACCGATCGCTCCGAGGGTTAGCTGTGGCGCGATCAAGTGCTTTTTCGAGAGCATAAAATAACGAAGTCGAGATTTGCTTCTTGCAGCCGTTATGAGCTTACCGTAACTATGAAATAGAAATAAGAATCTGTAACGCTGAGGCGTGGGCAGCGTAGTTAGCGGAGACCTATAACCGGTGTCAGGTCCGTCATTTTCTTTGTTAGGGGCATATTTCCCATCTTGGATGCTCTGTCTTTTCATTGCGATAGTGATCACTATTTTGGTGCGGGTGATTATGATCCGCATTGGTCTTGATGATATTCTTCCGTTTCGCCTGACTGCCTATACTGCAATGGTTATCGCGATCGCCTGCGGCCTCGCGCTTTTTGTGTATGGTCGATGAGCATGGAAAATAACGCTTATAGCAAAAGAGAATTCAGTACGGTTGGCGTTCTGCTCACCGGCATTCTGATCATTGTCGCCTTTGTGTTGGCATGGCTTTACCTGCGTGAGGCCAATCAGAATCCGCTTTCAAACGATGCCGTTATTGGTGCCAATATTGTTAATATTGCTGCAACGGTTCCCGGCAAGGTTATTTCAATAAATGTTAAAGAAAATCAGGAAGTCAAAAAAGGCGATATACTTTTCTCAATCGACCCGGTGCCGCTTAAGCTTCTCGTAGATCAGACGGCGGCTGATCTTGCAATTGCAGAGGCGGCACTTGATTCACAAAGGCGCGCCGTGCATGCTGAATCACAAAATGCCCAGATAGCCGACCAGCAAGTGGTGCGTGCGCGAACAAATCTGGATCTTGCAGAAGCCACGCTCAAGCGCCTTGAAGCACTCAGTCCCAAAGGCTATGTCACGCGGCAGCAGGTTGATGATGCGAAGACCCTGCGCAATGATGCGCAGATCAGTCTGGCACAGGCAGTCAAGCAGGCTGAGGCCGCAACAACAATTGTCGGTACGCTGGATAGCGCGCAGGCGTTGGTTCGAGCAAGGCAGGCCGCACTCGCACTGGCGCAGCACAATCTGGATAATGCTGTGGTCACGGCACCGCATGATGGTAGAATTGTGAGTGTTCTCAACGGGACCGGTCAGATCATTGCGCCGGGGCAGTCTCTGTTCACATTGATCGATACTTCAAGCTGGTATGCATCCGCTACGTTCCCGGAAACCGAGTTGGGGGGAATCAAGGTGGGAAGCTGCGCGCAGGTGCGAATTCTTGCCGACAGTTCGATTGTCGTCAAAGGCCGTGTTGAAGGTATCGGTTGGGGCGTTTCATCGGAAGATCTCATCAATATACCACGCAACCTGCCTTATGTGCCGAAGAATCTGAACTGGGTGAGAATTGCGCAACGGTTTCCAGTGCGCGTAAAACTGATTGATCCGCCAGCCGAGCTGACACGCTCCGGCGCATCAGCCGTTGTGACAGTGCATAATGGCAACGAGTGTTAACGACACGCTCTGGGACGCAATCCGCGAAACTCTAGCGGATCTGGCGCCTTTTCCGGGCCGCATGGCAACCGCATGGCGTGTTGCAGCGGTTTGCGCCCTTGTGGCAGGCATCGCGATGATGTTTCACATCCCGGAATCGGCTATTAGCTGCTACCTTGTTATCTTCCTCATGAAAGCCGACGGAGCCGAAAACACCGTTGTAGCAACCGCTGCCATCATTGCCATTACACTGCTGGTGGCTTTGATGGTGCCGGTGCTAGCATGGACCGTTGAATCCGCATTGCTGCGCATTCTCGTGATGATCGCCGTCTCATTTATATTCATTTTCCTTGGTGCTACCAGCAAGCTTGGCGAAGGGGGCAGCATTGTCGCGCTGATCATTGCCTTTATTCTCAGCCTTGTGAATGAGGTCCCGATCAATGGCGTGATTTCGCTTGCTTTGCGATATGCATGGGAAATGGCCATCCTGCCGATGTTTGTGATTGCAGGCTTTAGCCTGTTTTTCGGGCGCTGGAGCCTGACACTGCTGCGCGAGGAGTTGCGTGAACGCCTGCTAGTGGCGCGCAAGGTGCTCGCAGACAACAATCCCATCATGAACCCTTTGTTGCGGGAAAAGCTTGGGGCCGCCAACGAAGACGAGAACAAACGTTCGATGCTTGTTAAAATATTGCATCAGACCACGAAAAAAAGACTGGCCCACATTCAGACGGATATTACCGCTTCTTATCAATTGCTTTTTGCAGCCTCTGCGCTTCCCGCTGATCTCTCAGCTGAGAAACGCCAGCATTATGCCGGGCAAATCGATAAAATGGTCGATGCGCTTGATAAAGACGCACCGCTTCCACCGCCCGAAGCGATGCCTGACACGTCTGCCCAAAGGCAGGAGGCGGGTATCTTACAGGCGCTTAGAAATATCGCTGGGAGCGAAAAAACCGATTATAGAAAAGGTTCTGGCGACTCGTTCTTTGCTGCAGACGCTTTTACCAATCCCATCTATCAACGTTTTGCGCTTAAAACGACTTTGGCGGCGATCCTCTGCTATGTGTTTTATGCGGCGATTAACTGGCAGGGCATTCATACGGCGATGGTCACTTGCTATGTCGCTTCCCTTGGTACGGCGGGTGATACAATCCATAAGCTGACTTTGCGCATCACCGGCTGTCTTGTCGGTGCTGCTATTGGCATTGCGTCGCTTATATTTCTTATGCCGCAACTTGAATCTGTTGGCAGTCTCATGGTTCTGGTCTTTGCGGTGGCACTGCTTGCGGCTTGGGTCTCTGCAGGCAGTGAAAAAGTGTCCTATGGTGGCGTACAGATCGGCCTCGCATTCACTTTGACCGTCTTGCAGGGCTTCGGCCCGACCACCGATATGGACACGGCGCGCGACCGTATTATTGGCATCCTGGTCGGGAATTTTGCGGTTTATCTGGTCTCGACGCTGATCTGGCCTGCGCCGGTTGTCACCGTCATTCGCCAGCGTCTCTCCGATGCTGCGCGAAAGATAGCTGAAATTGCATCGGTTGCACCGGACGAACGAGCGGAGATGATCAACACTGCCGCCGAAACAGAGCGTCTGCTTGATGAAGTGCGTTATTGCTTTTATCTGCTGCCTTTTGAGCCTGCGGCCCTTCGTCCATCAGAGAAACTTGAAAAAACCTTTGATGGCTTTGCCGATCAGCTTGCTTCACTCAACAAGGAAGTCTACTTTTCCGATCAGGTCATGCCTGATGCTGTTGAAAGATTGAATGCGCTCTCATTGCGCATAAAATCCGATGGCATACAAAGCGAAATTTCACTGGAAAAGCAGGCGTATTCTGCCGAGGACGCAGAAAATGAGGGGGCAAACAAAATCGATAAGCATCTTGCGCATATGGAAGCTCTTTTGGCAGGTGGTAAGGCATGAGAAAGTCTTCTGCTCCAGCCTCCATAGCGTTTCTTTCAGCTTTTGGTTTCGTGCTTAGTGGTTGTGCGACCGATGCTTTGAAGCTGGCGCCATCAGCACCTGATCAGCCGTGGAAGGCCGATCAGCACAAAGGCTCGCCCGCCAATGCGCCGTCGCGGACGAAAGATTTTAGTGTTCCTTCCAATCCGGAGCTGGCTTTGATTTCCAGCCCTGTGGCAGTTGATACGCGACCTTCTTATGATCTGGCGCAGTTGATCGACCTCGCGCAGCGCAGCAATCCGGGTACCCGCAATGCGTGGGAAAAAGCGCGGCAGGCGGCCCTTGCTGTCGGAATGGTCGAAGCGACAATGCTGCCGATCATCTCTGCCAATGTTATTGGCGGCGTGCAAAGAACCTCAACACCCGTCGATGTCCCGCTTATCGGTGAGCGTGACGTCAATACGACGCTGAAAGGCGTATCACCCTCTCTTGCCTTGCAATGGCTGGTTTTCGATTTTGGCCAGCGGGCAGCATTGGCAGAGGCTGCAAAACAGGTTTCGTTTGCAGCCAATGTCACGTTCAATGCGATGCATCAGAAACTGATCTTCGATGTTACACGAACATATTATGAATATAGCGCCGCAGTGGCTGGCCACCGCATCGCGCAACAGACCTTGCGTAACAGCAAGGCCGTTCTTGCGGCGGTTCAGGCCAAGCTCAATGAAGGACGAGCGACAACAGTTGAGCTTGCGCTCGCCAAACAGCAGGTTGCGCAGTCGGAATTGAGGCTCGTTAAGGCAGAGGGGCAGCAGCAGACCCTTTATCAGGCGCTTCTGGCGTCAATGGGCGTCAATGCCATGTTGAACATCAATGTTGAGAGTTCAATGAACAGACCGCTGCCTTCAAAATTTGATGGCGTGACACAATCGGTTGTAGAAACAGCTTTGTCGCGGCGACCCGATCTTATTGCAAGCTACGCTGCTTTGCAGGCCAGTAATTCCGGGATCAAGGTGGCGCAGGCGGAGTTCTTGCCGAAAGTCTTTGTGGCGGGTGCGCTCGCTTCCACATCCAACAGTTTCAACGCCGGAAGCCTGCCAACAATCGGTAATCAGTCGTCGGGCATGGGCATTCTCGTTGGCGCGACAATGCCCCTTTATGACGGAGGACTGCGTGCGGCACAGCTCAAGAATGCGCAATCCACGCACAGTGCAGCAACAGAAACTTTTCGTCGCGTACAACTTGATGCGGTTGCGGAAATTGTTCTTGCATCCAATAGTCTGAAAACGGCTCTGGCGGCAAATAAGGCCGCCAATGTACTGGTTCAGACATCTGGCACAGCTTTTGACGCTGCACTTGAATCCTATAAAAATGGATTGGGTACGATTACGGTGGTGAATGAGACGAACAATTCTCTGCTGGATGCAAAGCTGGCGCAAACGGATGCTCATGCGGCAGCATTGATTGCTGCTGCCAATCTTGCGTTTTTCACAGGTGCGTTGACATCAAGCACAAGCCTGCCGGGCGTTGCGTCTGCGCAGTAAGTGAAAACAGGCATGCGGGAGACGGGGTAAAATGGCGAAATACTGGATAGCTGCGGGTATTATTCTGCTTTTAACCGTTGCCGCCTTCGTGTTCTGGTTTCTCATCCGGCACAAAAAGGGGTGGTCGAGAAGTATTATCGCCCATCTCACATTTGTGGCGTCAATGTTCGGCTTGATCATGACGTTCAGGCAGGTCGCCTATATGTTGCTTGCGGATTACAAAATAACCGCGATCACACCGGAACTCATCAATACCCTGTCGACCTTCTTCATGGCTCTGATCGCCATGCAGCAGCTCTTCCAGTTGATCAACCGTTTGACCCATAGCCAGATTGACCGCGGCAATGACGTGACGTCCGCACGTATGGTTGCGCGCATATTAAAACTGGCAATATTCCTGATTTTGATGCTGCTGTTCGGGGAGCAATTCGGGATTGGTCTTTCCGGCCTGCTCGCTTTTGGTGGCATCGGTGGCATCGCTATCGGCGTGGCCGGCAAAGATGTTCTGAGCAATCTTTTTTCGGGCGTGATGCTTTATTTTGACCGCCCGTTCAGCATTGGCGATTGGATCAGCTCGCCAGATCGGAATATTGAAGGCACCGTTGTGGAAATTGGCTGGCGACTTACCAAGATCAAAACCTTCGACAATCGTCCGCTCTATGTTCCCAATGCAGCCTTTTCGACGATCAGCGTTGAAAATCCGGGCCGCATGACCAACAGGCGCATTAATACGACGATTGGTTTGCGATACGAAGATGGTGACAAAATTGCCGGGGTTGTCGACGACATAAGGTCGATGCTCAAGGCCAACCAAAAAATCGATCAGACACAGAGTCTGTTGGTTTATTTCGATGCGTTTGCAGATTCATCGCTCAATATCATGGTCTATTGTTTCACGAAAACGACCCGTTGGGCTGATTGGCTTCAGGCACAGCAAGAGGTCTATCTCAAGATCATCGAAATCGTGCATGCGCATGGTGCCGACTTCGCATTCTCATCTGAAACGCTTTATATTCAACCTGATAAGGCGGCACAGCAGAAGCCTGTTGAACAATAGGCTTCTACGCTGAGCGATAAGAAATGTGGGAGTCCATGCTGAAATATTAGTTATCAGTATAATTGCTAATATGTTATTGGAGTCCTTGCTTCGCCACTTTCCTAAGGCAAAAACCTTCGCTCTCTGGCGCTTTCGAGCACATTTGGTAATCGAGAAGGGTGCCCCCATTGAAAGACAGGTTTTTCTTCATTCCTATAGCGGGTGAAGCGGTTGAAGAAATCAAAAGAATAGATTGGTCAAAGAATCCGTTGGGCCAGCCGGAAAGCTGGCCGCGCCCGCTTAAGACAGCAGTTCAGATGATGCTGGCGTCGCATTTTCCGAAAGCCATTGCCTGGGGGCCGGAATTTATCACGTTTTACAACGATGCTTTCAGAACGATTCTTCGCGACAAGCAGAACTGCATGGGCCAGCCATTCAATGAAATATGGGCTGAAGTATGGGAGGATATTGGGCCGATAGCCGAAAGGGCGATGCGGGGAGAGGCCACGTTTATTGAAGACTTTCCGTTGCTCGTTAATCGTTCGGGCTTTGATGAACAGTGTTATTTCACCTTCTGCTACAGCCCGATTTTAAATGAAGATGGCAGCGTTGGCGGCATGATGGACACTGTCATTGAAACGACTGGAAAAGTTGAGGCCGAGAAAAATGCGCGGATCATGAATGCCGAGCTTGCGCATCGCATAAAAAATACTTTTAGCATTGTCAGCGCAATCGCCAGCCAGACCTTTAAAAGCCAGGATAATGAAGACGAACTTAACGCATTTTCCAGACGCCTTTTTGCGTTAAGCAGTGCGCATAATGTCTTGCAGTTTGGAAAAAGTTCAAGTGGGTCATTGGCACAGATCATCGCTGAAATTACTGCTGCACTCGGTGTTGATCAGCGTGTTGATGTTGAAGGCAGCGACATTTTTATCGGGCCGAAAGCTGCAAGTTCAGTGTCGCTTTTGATCCACGAACTGACGACAAATGCTATCAAATACGGTGCATTATCCAATGATGCTGGGCGTATTTCCATCTGCTGGAATACCGCTGATCATGAGGGAACGTCCACGCTGCTTCTGAATTGGTGTGAGACGGGTGGGCCTGAAATAACCAAGCCTGGCAAAATTGGCTTTGGGTCAAAACTCATCCGAATGGGTCTTATGGGAACAGGCAATGTCGAGGCCGATTATGCTCCTTCCGGATTTCGGGCTAGAATGAGCGCCCCTATCGATCAGATGCAGGGCGAGGGGCGACTTTACAATGACGGTTAGAGCGCTCCCGAAAGGCGGAAACTGGCTTTCGGGACACGATGCGCGTTAAAACAAAGAAGTCAGTCTGCTGCGGAAAGCAATCCATCAATTATCCGCTGCTGCTATTGAGGGCCGTCTGGTCAAGTCGGTACAAGGCATCGCAATTTTTAAGATTATCTGCACAATACGGATTGTGCCGAATCTAATTGCAATGGAGCGTTAAGCCGATGCAAAGAATTACCATCACTGTCGATGATGATCTTATGACAGAACTGGACGCTTTGATTGCTTTAAAAGGCTACGCCAACCGCTCGGAGGCCGTGCGCGATCTTGTTCGGGCAAGTATAAAAGACACGGCAATTGCATCTGATGCGATGACAGAATGCGTTGGCGTCTTAAGCTATGTGTATCAGCATGAAGCGCGTGATCTGGCGAAAAAGCTGACCACATCGCACCATGAGCATCATCATATGTCGCTGGCGTCCCTGCATGTTCATCTCAACGAAGACCTGTGCCTTGAGGTGAGCCTGCTTCGCGGCGAAGCAAAAGCTGTAAAAGAATTCGCAAATTCCATCATTTCGCAGCGTGCAGTCGTTTACGGCGATGTTTCAATCATTCCCCACAATGCGCACCATGAATAGGCTTTGAGACCGAATATTCATATTAGAATCATTGATTTAGATTGCTCTGTCAGTCTAGGTTCGGGGCTGCGAAGAGTCATCTTTTAAAAAGCGAGTGATTATGGATCTGACAGTCATCGTCTTTATACTCGTATATCTTGCGATGGGCTGCGGAACTCTTCCCGGATTTAAGGTCGACCGCACGGGAGCTGCCATTATAGGCGCTCTCGCTATGCTGGTGACCGGTAGCATAACAGCACAGGCTGCGTGGAATGCCATCGATTACCGGACGCTGGGAATGCTTTTCGGACTGATGGTCGTGTCTGCTGGATTCTCGGTTTCGGGCTTTTATGGCTGGGCGGCGAAGCGCGTAACCGAGCTGCCATTATCACCGCCTTTGCTGGTTGGCGTTCTGGTTTTTATGGGCGCCGCATTCTCTGCTTTTTTGACAAAGGATGTCGTCGCGGTGGCGATGACGCCTTTGCTCGTGTCCGTTACCCTCACAAGAGGGCTAAACCCTGTGCCATTTCTTCTTGCGTTTTGTTTTGCAGTGAACACAGGTTCAACAGCAACGCTGATCGGCAGCCCGCAGAATATGATTGTTGCGCAGGAGCTTGGGTTATCATTCAATGGTTTTCTGAGTGCGGCCGCAGTACCGGCTCTTCTTTCGCTGCCGATCGTTTGGGGTGTCATCGTTCTGGCCTATCGCAATCGCTGGCAACTCACGCAGCAGCCGTCTTCGATGGCAGATGCAGGGCAGGACGGTGCGATTGATGCGCTTGAAACGGCAAAGACGGCAATCGTTGCGGTGATTGTCATTGGAATGTTTATTTTTAGCGACTTGCCGCGAGAGCTCATCGCCATGGCGGGCGCGGGGGTGTTGCTGGTCAGCCGCAAAATCTCTTCTCACGATATGCTTAAACATGTCGATGGTGATCTTCTGCTTTTGATCATGGGACTTTTTGTTGTCAATGCAGCCATTGCTGCGACCGGCCTGCCGCAAAATGTTCTCGGTTATTTCCGCGAAGCCGGGCTTGATCTTAACGAGCCGATCTCCCTGTTTTTTGTCGGTGGCGTTCTGAGCAATCTTGTGGGGAACAATCCTGCGGTTATGTTGCTGGTACCCTATCTTCAGTCAGGATCTGGGTCTGATGCCTTGGGTGCAGCGCTTGCGCTGGGGACAGGTTTTTCAAGTAATATGATTATTTTTGGCAGCCTCGCAGGAATTATTGTCGTAGAGCAGGCATCTGCGCGCGGTATCAAGATATCATTTGCTGAGTTTTCGCGCACCGGTATAGTTGTTATGGTTCTTTGTATGTTGATGGCAGCATCTTGGGTGATTTTTTTAACCAAAATGTAAGGACAATATGAAGTAGTTTGAAAGTTTTTTAAACTTTTTAATGATTTATATAAAAATTTATAGATCGGTTGTGTATTGTTATTTTTTTGTTCCTTTTATTCAATGTTTATTTGAGTTGTATGTAAAATACTTATTGCCCCTCGTAAAATAGATTGATAGCTTCTTCGTGATGGCTTTATTTTGGGGGTGGGCTTATAGAATGCCGATCTCCCCCTTTTCTTGGTACGGAGGTTACGTATGCATTTCACGCCCCGGGAAATCGACAAACTTATGATTCACACGCTGGCGATTGTCGCGCAGCGCCGTAAAGATCAGGGTTTGAAGCTCAATCATCCTGAGACTGTTTCTTTGATTGCTGCGGCTGCACTTGATGCTGCGCGCGCTGGCAAGACGCTCGAAGAAGTCATGGAACTCGCGCGCAAAACCATCACCAAAGATGATGTGATGGAAGGTGTTGTCGAAATGATTCCTTATGTGCAGGTCGAAGCCGTTTTCACCGATGGCAGTCGCCTGGTTACTGTCCACGATCCAATCCAGTAAATCCTACGGAGGCTCAGTTATGGCTGCAGATAAGGTAAAGGCTCCTGTTGGAGGCTTGGTTCTCGGCAAAGGCGATATTGAAATCAATGCCGGATACCCAACAACCACTTTGAAAGTCCGCAATACCGGCGATCGTCCTATTCAGGTCGGTTCGCATTATCATTTCTTTGAAGTGAATGCCGATCTTGAATTTGATCGCGAGCAGGCGTTCGGAAAGCGCCTGAATATCCCCGCAACGACCGCTCTTCGTTTTGAACCGGGTGATGAAAAACAGGTTGTGCTCGTTCCTTATCAAGGCAAGCAGCGCGTGCTCGGCTTTAACGGTCTGGTGAATGGTTGGGTTGGCGATGAGAGCTACAACGATTCCCGTCCGCGCCTGACAGATGCGATGGAGCGCGTCGCGAAATACGGTTTCAAGAACAAGCCGTAATTGCCCGTCTGTGAGCGAATTTTGATCTGATTAATCAGTTCGACGCTCCAATCGTTTGTTTGACGTGCATCTTATCTGAAAGCCGATTCACACTTTTCGGGATGCGCTCTAGAATTTCAGCGAACAGGATACTGAGATGGCTAAGATTTCAAGGCAGCAATATTCGGATCTTTACGGTCCGACGACCGGCGACAAGATTCGCCTCGGCGATACGGACCTTTATATTGAGATTGAAAAAGACCTTCGTGTTTATGGCGAAGAAGCTGTGTATGGCGGCGGTAAAACGCTGCGCGATGGCATGGGGTATGACAATGAATTGACGAGCGCAGCCGGTGCGCCCGATCTGGTCATTACCAACGTGACCATCGTTGACCCTATTCAGGGTGTTATCAAGGCGGATGTCGGCATTAAGGACGGCCTGATCTACGGGATCGGTAAAGCTGGCAACCCCTCCACCATGTCGGGTGTCACGCTGCCGCTTGGGCCGGGAACGGATGCCATTTCAGGCGAACATCTGATCCTGACCGCTGGCGGTATCGATGCGCACGTTCATTTCATTTCGCCCCAGCAGGCTGAAGCCGCGCTCAGCAATGGCGTGACCACGCTGTTTGGTGGCGGCATTGGCCCGACAGATGGCACCAACGGTACGACCATCACGCCGGGAACGTGGAACATCGAAATGATGTTGCGCTCCTTTGATTCATGGCCGGTCAATGCCGGTGTGCTTGGTAAGGGCAATTCATCATCGGCATTGTCGATCGAAGAGCAGATTCGCGCCGGTGCCATGGGGCTTAAAATCCATGAAGACTGGGGCAGTACCCCAGAGGCTATCCGCACATCGCTGACCGTTGCCGATGAATATGACATTCAGGTCTGTATTCACACGGATACGCTCAACGAAGCCGGTTTTGTTGAAAATACCATTGCCGCTTTCGAAGGCCGCACCATTCACACCTATCACACCGAAGGTGCGGGCGGCGGACATGCGCCTGACATTATTCGTGTTGCAGGTCAGTCAAACGTTATTCCGAGCTCGACCAATCCGACGCTTCCTTATGGCATCAATTCGCAGGCCGAATTGTTTGACATGACGATGATCTGCCACAATCTGAGCCCGAAAATTCCAACCGACGTGGCCTTTGCTGAAAGCCGTGTCCGCCCGGAAACCATCGCTGCTGAAAACGTTCTGCACGATATTGGCGCGATTTCCATTCTCTCCAGTGACAGTCAGGCCATGGGCCGCGTCGGTGAAAACTGGATGCGGACCATTCAAACTGCACATCTGATGAAAACCCGCTTTGGTGCCTATGAAGGCGACAAGTCGGGCAATGACAATCAGCGCGTCTTGCGTTTTGTTTCCAAGGTGACAATCAATCCGGCGATTGCACAGGGCGTCTCTCATGTTGTCGGCTCGATTGAAATTGGCAAAATGGCAGACTTGGTGCTTTGGGAACCCGCCTTTTTCGGCGCGAAGCCCAAAATGGTTATCAAAGGCGGCATGATCTCATGGGCGCTGATGGGGGATCCGAACGCATCGCTTCCAACGCCACAGCCAGTCATCTATCGTCCGATGTATGGCTCATTTGGATCGGCTTTGCCGAAAACCCGCGCGACATTTACCTCGCTGGCTGGTTTCGATGCCGGTATCGTCAATCGTTATGAACTGAAGTCACAGGTCATCCCTGTCTACGGCACCCGCGCTATCAGCAAGGGCTCGATGGTTCGTAACAATGCTTTGCCGACCATTGAAGTTAACCCGGAAACATTTGCTGTTACCGTTGATGGCAAACATGCGACTGTTGAGCCTGCAACCAATGTTCCTTTGACGCAGCTTTACTTCTTCAGTTGATAAGACGCTCTCGGGAGGGAGCGAAAACGTTCCCTCCTGTTTTGATTTTGGATGCAAACACCGAATAGTGCTGGTCTTGCCGCATTTTCGACTGCCGATATGAAGCGCCTGCTTCCGGAGGAATTATGATTCTCGTTGAGAAAACACTCGGTAATATCAAGGATTCTGTGTGGCATGAGCGTTCGCATCATGCGCAGGTTGACTATCTCGCCCTTGAGCAGTGGGAAGCACCGAAAAGCCGTCTGCGCAAGGCGAGTGAAGGTGGCGTTGAGCTTGCAATCTCTTTGCCGCGGTCCGAGCATCTGCATGATGGCGATGTGCTGCATTATGATGAAGCCGCGAAACTCATTGTTGTGGCACGTATTGCCCTCAAAGAGGTGATGGTTATTGAGCTTGAAGGTTTGGAAGAGCTCGCGCCGCAGGACATCCTGCGCATTTGCTTTGAACTCGGCCATGGGCTGGGTAATCAGCATTGGCCAGCCGTGATCAAAGGCTCAACCGTCTATGTACCGCTGTCTGTTGATCAGAAGGTGATGGCATCGGTGATGCGCACGCATGCTTTTGAAAGAGTGAAGACCTATTTCGCTCCTGGCGAGGAGATTGCTGCAAAGCTCGATGCGAAGGAAGTTCGTATGCTCTTTGCCGGCGCCGATGCGACCCCGCATCATCATCATGATTTGCATAAGCATTCTCATGAACATCATCATGGTTCGGAAGCGCACACCCATGAACACAGTCATGAGCACACCCATGATCACGATCATGGGCATGAGCATCACCACGGGCACCATCACCACAGGTAAGTAATGTCAGGCATACAGAAAAGCGAACCACGTTGCGGGCAGGACATGGTTCTTCTGGCGAGATTGCTGCAATTTTCAGATTCAACCTTGCCGGTTGGTGCATTCGCATTTTCAAATGGGCTTGAATCCGCTTTGCAGACTGAGGTCGTAACCAATTCGGCAAGCTTGCATCAGTTCGTCGAGCTCGTTGTGCGTCAGGCTGCCCATATGGATGGTATCGCTTTTCTTCATGCGCATCGTGCCATTGTGGCGGGTGATTATGACAGCGTGCTTGCTGCGGATCATGAGATATGGAATCGCCGGGTTGGCGAAGAACAGCAGATGATGCTTGCGAGAATGGGAAAGAAATTCGCTGAACTCTCTCTCAAGATCAGCGATTTCCCACAGCTTGAGCGCTGGCTGAAAGACATTAAATCAGGCGAAACGCCGGGTTGTTTTCCAGTTGGTCAGGCGCTCGCGCTGGCGCATATGGGCGCGGATGAGAAACAGGCATTTGTTGTGCATCAATACGGCGTTGCGTCGATGGTTCTCAGTGCCGCGGTTCGACTGATGCGGATCGATCATCTGGATACGCAGCGCATATTATTTGCTTCGCAAAGCCGTGTTGAAAGCGACTATGCTGATGTGTGTGGTCTGGCGCTTGATGAAATGTCCAGTTTCGCGCCCGTCTTTGATGTTCTGGTTGCGCATCACACAAAAACGCATGTCCGGCTATTTATGAATTAAGGCATGTCTCCCACCGTCGAAATCGATTTTGTGAGACTTGCTTTCGGAAATTCAAACAGGAATGAACCATGAAAAAAATCACGCGTATTGGTATTGGTGGACCTGTCGGTTCGGGCAAGACGGCGGTTATTGAAACCATCACCCCACGGCTCATTGAGATGGGTATCAAGCCGCTCATTATTACCAACGACGTTGTTACGACTGAAGATGCCAAGCAGGTCAGGCGCACACTCAATGGCATTCTGATTGAAGAAAAAATCGTTGGCGTTGAGACCGGCGCGTGCCCGCATACGGCGGTGCGTGAAGACCCGTCGATGAATATCGCTGCGGTTGAAGAGCTTGAGGAAAAATATCCCGACAGTGATGTGATCCTGATTGAATCGGGCGGCGATAATCTCACGCTGACATTCAGCCCAGCACTCGCTGATTTTTACATCTATGTGATTGACGTTGCGGCCGGAGACAAAATTCCACGCAAGAATGGCGCTGGCGTCTGCCAGTCGGATATTCTGGTCATCAACAAGAAGGATCTGGCGCCTTATGTCGGTGCAAGCCTTGAGGTTATGGATCGCGATTCCAAACTGATGCGCGGCAAGAAGCCTTTTGTTTTCACCAATTGCAAAACCGGTGAAGGCATTGACGATCTGATGCAACTGATCCTTGATATGGCTCTGTTTGACGTGAAACCGGTTCAGGCGTCTCAAGCCTCTCAGGCGGCTGGGTAATGTCATGAGCTTACACGAGCGACTAAGCCGACTTGATGCAGCCCGTGAACTGAGCGGGTATCATACGCAGCCTGCACAGATGCGTGCTGCCGGACCCGGCAAAATCGGCGAATTGCGTTTGGGCTTCTCCTTACGCAATGGTCGCTCGGTACTGCACGATCTTTATCGTGTGGCCCCGCTTCTGGTGCAACAGGCGCTTTACTGGGACGAGGCGATGCCGGAATTGCCGATCTGCTCAATCATTTCGATTGGCGGCGGCATTCTTCAGGGGGATCGCTACAAGATCGATATTCATGTGGGTGAAGGCGCATGTGCTCAGGTCACATCACAGGGCGCTAATCGTGTTCATCAGATGGATGCCAATTATGCTTCACAATATCAGACCGTGACGGTGGAAGCAGGGGCATATCTGGAATATCTCCCTGATTTTACAATTCCCTATCGCAATTCCCGCTTCATCAATCAGACCGATATTGTGATTGATGAGAGTGCGACGCTCATCTATGGCGAGATGATGATGACGGGACGCAAGCATCATCATGAAAGCGAGCGTTTTGGTTTCGATCTGCTTTCCATGCTGATCTCGGCAAAGCGGCCAGACGGCAAGTGCCTGTTTACAGATAAGGTCCTGATTGAAAAGGGCAATCCGACCATCGATTTTGCTGCGGTCATGCGTGGCTACGACGCGTTTGCAAATATCATCTGCATAACGCCGCCCGATGTTGCTGCGCGGATCAAAGAGCGTGTTCAGGTGAACTTCAGTACCGACGCGCCACGCGCAATATCCGGGGTGTCAGCGCTGCCCAACAATGCGGGGCTCATTTTGCGCGCTGTCGGCATGGAGAGCTACGACGTGCGCGCTGAAGTGCGCAATTTCTGGCAGATTGTTCGGGAAGAGGCGCGCGGTCGCACGTTACCAGAGGAATTCCTTTGGCGTTAAAGCACTTGTGCTCAAAAAGTGCGAAGCGATTTTGTGGTGGGTAATGCGTGAAGGCAAATAGACAGAGCGGAGATCTGGCTAAGAGGGGTTATCGAAATGGCAGACAAGAAAGTGAGTTTTCCAATCGCCTGCCTGCGTGGGGCGGGACAGGTGTTCTTTATGGAGAATGCCTTTACCGGATTGCTGTTTGTTGCTGCAATTGCTTATGCATCCTATGCAACGGGCGGCTGGGCAATCACAATTGGTGCAGTCGTTGGTCTCATCGTCGCTACATTGACCGCACAATTGCTTGATTGCGATAAGCCATCCATTCATTCGGGCCTGTTTGGTTTTAATGGCATTCTTGTTGGTGTTGCTTTGCCGACATTTATCGCGGCCACGCCTCAACTCTGGTTTTATATCATCATCGGCTCGGCGCTCAGCACCGTTATCACAGCAGCATTCGGCGCAACGCTTACCAAAAGCTGGGGCATTCCGGGGTCTACAGGGCCATTTGTTTTGACGGGCTGGCTCATGGTTGCGGCTGCTTATTCTTTTGGCGCGCTTGATGTCACTGGCGACAGTCCCAAACTCGCCTCAGATTATTTGCAGGGGGCCGCTACAATTCCCGCAAATATTGAGCTGGTGCAAATTTTCTTCCGCAATATTGCGCAGGTCTTTTTGCTTGGCAACGAGGTCAGCGGCGCTTTAATTCTGCTCGGCATTTTTGTGGCGTCGAGGCAGGCAGGTATTGCAGCAGCGCTTGGATCGCTGATCGCGATGATAACCGCCATTGGCATGCGTGCTGATCCTGCGGTCGTCATTCAAGGGCTTTATGGTTTCAGTTCTGTTCTGACAGCCATTGCCGTGGGCGTTGTTTTCCTGAAGACGGATGGAAAGGTGATTGCCTATGCAGTGCTTGCAACCATCGTTACTGTTTTCATTCAAGGCGCTTATGATGTGATTATGTCTCCGATGGGACTGCCATCCTTCACGGCGCCCTATGTGCTCACACTGTATCTGTTTATCGCGCCGAAGAAGCTACTTGCACCGCATCCACATAAGCCGGTGGCGCAGCATCTGGTTAAAGATAACTAGATTTTCTTGTTAAAATTCAAATAGTTCAGAGTTCCAAATCTGAAGGAAAATAACATGCAGTCTATCAGCGCAGGCGATACAGCCTTTATTCTAATCTGCACCGCACTGGTGTGCATGATGACTCCCGCACTGGCCTTGTTTTATGGCGGACTTGTCCGCCAGCGTGATGTTCTTTCCATCATGATACAGAACTTTGTTTGTATGGGCGTGGTTGGCCTCATCTGGGTTTTTGGTGGGTTCAGTCTGGCTTTCGGTCCGTCCATAGGCGGCGTCATTGGTGATATCACCACCTATTTTGGCATGTATCATGTCGGTATTGAGCCAAATCCAACTTATGCAGCAAACGTTCCCTTCATTATGGTGTTTGCGTATCAGATGATGTTTGCGATCATTACGCCTGCGCTGATGACAGGGGCCTTTGTCGGACGCTTCAAGTTCGGGGCTTATCTGTTCTTTATCGCATTTTGGACGATCCTAGTTTATTTGCCAGCAGCCCACTGGGTTTGGGGCGGCGGGTTCCTTGCGAAACTTGGCGTTGTTGATTTCGCCGGCGGCATCGTTATTCATGCCTCCGCGGGCTTTTCAGCACTGGCCGCAGCCAAATATCTTGGAAAGCGCAAACTCGCTCCCGGCGAAACGGAATCGCGGCCTGCAAGCCTGCCACTTGTGGCCATCGGTGCCGGTCTTCTGTGGTTTGGCTGGTTTGGCTTTAATGCCGGCGGCGCATATGCAGCCGATGCGCTCGCGGCTTATGCTTTCACCAACACCATGCTTGCAGGCTCCATCGCTATGCTTGTCTGGATGTTCTGGGAATGGAAGGAATCCGGTCGTCCGTCCTTCTCCGGTGTTCTTGTGGGCGCAGTGACGGGTCTTGCAACGATTACACCTGCTGCAGGTTATGTGGAGCCGATCACAGCGCTTCTCATCGGTGCTATCGGCGCATCGGTCTGCTTTAATGCCAAATATGTGCAGAAATGGCTCAAAATTGATGACACATTGGAAGTCTGGCGTGCGCACGGCGTGGGTGGCATGACCGGCGCGGTCCTGATCGGTGTTACCGCGAGCTCCCATATCAACGCTGTGTCGGCAAGTGCCTATCAGCTTGGTATTCAGGTTCTGGCGGTTGTTATCGTTGCTGCTTATGCCTGGATTATCACGATGATCCTGCTAAAAATTCTGGATGCTTTTGGTCATCTGCGGGTGCCTGATGATATTCAGCGTGAAGGTTTGGATGACGAGCTTTATGGCGAAAATGCTTTCAGCTTGTGGGGCATGAAAAGACAGATGGATAAGTAATCTGGCATTATTTATTCGGAAAAGCATAAGTGAGCCCGTGTAAGATATTTCACGGGCTCGTTTGGCCTGCCTAGCAGTTGAATATCAATAAAAGTTTGAACTTTACCTATAAGTATATTGCGCCCGCCAAACACCCTCAGTAAGATGATTCTGTAAAAAGATCATACTTCGGAGAGTGCGATGAATTGGGTGTCGGTTGCGATTGCAGCGATTGTGACATGGGGTGCTGCGACACAGGCATGTGCCGCGCCAAAAGACAGCCTTGTTCTGGCAATCGGCGGCGAGCCGGATAATGGATTTGATCCTCTGGCGGGTTGGGGTGGCTATGGAAACCCCTTGTTTCAATCGACCCTTTTGCGGCGCGATGTCGATCTTGGCACTGTCCCTGATCTTGCAACCGAGTGGAAACTCTCCGACGACCGTAAAGTCTGGATCATCAAGCTGCGTGACGATGTGCGCTTTTCCGATGGATCGCCGCTCACTGCGGAAGATGTTGCATTCACATTCAATACCGCCAAAGCATCAGCCAATGCGATTGATCTGAGTGTCATGGAAAAAGCGGAAGCCGTTGATAAAAACACGCTTCGTATTTCGCTCAATAAACCATGGATCACTTTTGTTGAGGCGTTTTACACACTCGGCATTGTTCCGGCTGCGACCTATGGAACGGAATATGCACGCAAGCCGATCGGCTCCGGGCCTTATAAACTGGTCGCGTGGAATGAAGGTGAACAGCTTATCGTCGAGCGCAATGACGCCTATTATGGTGACAGAGGACCGTTTGAGAAAATTACGTTCCTTTTCACGGGTGAAGCGCCGGGGCTTGCGGCTGCAAATGCTGGCGCGGTTGATATGGTTGCCGTTCCTGCACAGCTTGCCGACACCATTCCCAATGGATTTAAGGCTATACCGGTTCAGACCGTCGATAACAGAGGGCTCAGCCTGCCTTTTGTAAAGCCGCATGACGTGAATGGTCGCAAAGTGGGCAATGCAGTGACTTCCGATCCTGTCGTCCGCAAAGCGATCAATATGGGGCTGGATCGGAAGCTCATTGTCGATGTGGCGCTTCATGGTCATGGAACGCCAGCATTCGGTCCTGCCGATGGATTGCCGTGGGCAGGTAAGGCGGATACCGTCGAGTTCAATCTGGATGCTGCAAAAGCGCTGCTCGATGAAGCGGGCTGGGTTGCCGGTGATGATGGCATTCGATCCAAAGACGGCATAAGAGCCGCTTTCCCGATCAATTACCCTGCCAGTGATGCAACCCGGCAGGCATTGGCTGAGACATCAGCCGAATTACTGCGCCCATTGGGTATTGATGCGACGCCAAAAGGTGGAAGCTGGGACGCGATTGAACGCGTCATGCATTCCGAGCCTGTGGTTTTTGGCTTTGGCAGTCACTCACCCTACCAGCTTTATAGCCTCTTTGCTGAAAAGCTGCGCGGGGTCGAATATATGAACCCAAGCTATTATGCGAACAGCCAGGTTGAAGCGCTTTTTGAGAAAGCGCAGGGCGCAGAAAGTCTTGAAGCTTCGCTGCCTTATTGGTCGCAGGCTGCTGATTATTATGGTCTGAAGGGCGACAATTCATGGGCGTGGCTGGTCAATCTCGATCATGTCTATCTGGCCAATAAATGTCTCGATATTGGAAAAACCCAGATCGAACCGCATGGGCATGGCTGGCCGGTGACTGCAACAATTGCAAACTGGCGGTGGACCTGCGAGTGAATGTTGCGATCATCACTTTAATTGCATTGCGGGTTTTGCGCCTTGGCGCCTTGGTCGTGTGCGTTGCTTTCGCAGTGTTTTTGCTGATGAAAGCTTCGCCGATCGATCCGGTTGACGCTTATCTCGGACCAGCCATGGCCTATGTCGGTCCTGAACAGAAGATGCAGATTGCCGCCATCTGGGGGCTGGATCGTCCTATTTATGAGCAGTTTGCGCGATGGGCAGGAAATATTCTGTCGGGCGATCTGGGTTTCAGCATCACATACAACGCACCGGTAAGCGAAGTGATGAGCAGCCGCATTGGCGCTTCGCTGACATTGACGGGGCTTGCATGGCTTTTGTCCGGTCTTCTTGGCTTTGCCCTTGGACTGGTTTCAGCAGCTTATGAGGGGCGCTGGATCGACCGCACCATCCGATTGTACTGTTATATTCTTGCGGCAACGCCAACGTTCTGGCTCGCCATGCTGATGCTGGCGCTGTTCTCGGTTAAGCTCGGCTGGACACCAATCTGTTGCGCAGGTCCGATTGGCGTTCCTTCTGACCAGGTGAGTTTTCTTGAGCGTGTCCAGCATCTGATATTGCCATTATCGGCATTGACGCTTTTCGGGGTTGCGCAGATTGCTCTGCACTCCCGTGCCAAGCTTATTGAAGTGCTGCAATCGGATTATATCACGTTTGCGCGTGCCCAAGGCGCGCGTCAGGGCGACATTATCCTGCGTCACGGTGTTCGAAATGCCGCTTTACCAGCCCTGACGGTGCTCTTTGCTTCAATAGGCGAGATTTTTGGCGGGGCCATTTTGGCCGAACAGGTTTTTGCATGGCCGGGATTGGGACGTGCCACGGTTGAAGCAGGCATTCGGGGCGATGTGGCTCTGCTGCTTGCCATCGCAATGCTCATGACTGTGATTGTTTCGACCGGGAATATGATTGCCGATCTTCTGTATCGCGTTGTTGATCCACGATTGAGAGAGGGAGCATGATGTTCATCCCTCTCAATGGACGCATACGTGCATTGATCAGTGCGCTGTTTTCGCTGGCAATAATCGTTGCGATCTCTATTGCTGCATGGGCCTATGGTGAAACGGGTATTCGCTCCGATTTTGCGATACGCAATATGGAACCCTCCCTTTCGCACTGGTTTGGAACGGATCAGATGGGACGGGATATGTTTGCCCGTACATTGCACGGTCTTACGCTGAGCCTGCGCGTTGGAATTCTTGCCGCAGGCTTTTCCGTGGTCATCGCCCTTGTGATTGTCCTTTTATCAGGCCTTGGTAAAACTGCGGATGCGATTGGCAGTTTTGTCACCGATGGCATGCTGGCTATGCCGCATTTTGTTTTGCTTATTCTTATAAGTTTCGCACTGGGTGGCGGTACGGGGGCAGTTATTATCGCCGTTGCGATCTCTCACTGGCCACGTTTCGCGCGTATTCTGCGCGCTGAACTCATACAGGTGCGTGCCGCACCTTTTGTCGAAGCATCGCGCAGTTTTGGAAAATCGCGCCACTTTATCTTGATAAACCACATTCTTCCGCATCTGTTGCCGCAAATGCTTGTTGGCTTTCTGCTGATGTTTCCGCATGCAATTTTGCATGAAGCCGGTCTGACCTTTCTGGGATTTGGGCTTGAACCATCGCGGCCAGCCATTGGCATTATGCTCTCAGAAGCGATGCGTCATATCAGCGGTGGCCGTTGGTGGCTGGCGCTTTTTCCCGGTTTGGCTTTATTGATCATGGTGCTGTGCTTTGACGTGCTCGCCAATGGATTGCGCCGCCTGACCAGTCCGAGGGAGGCTCAGACCTGATGCTTGAAATCAATAATCTTTGCGTTTCGTTTCGTCGCTATAACGGTTTTTTTAGCCAGGATATGATTACCCGGCTGTCGGATATTCACCTCAGTATTGCGCCGGGCGAGATTGTTGCAATGATCGGGCATTCAGGGGCCGGGAAAAGTCTGCTTGCTCATGCGATTTTGGGACTTTTGCCAAACAATGCCATTGCGGAAGGCGATATTTGTTTTCACGGAAAACCGTTGTGTAAGAAGAGCTTGAGTGAAAAGCGTGGCCGGGAAATCGCGCTTCTGCCACAACAAACGACTTATCTTGACCCAACGGCAAGTGTCGGTGCGCTGATTGGCTGGGCCGCAAACCGCGCTGGCAAGCCGCCTGCGATTGAAAGTCGCCTGATGGATGTGGGCTTGAGTGCTGATGTTGCCCGCCTTTATCCGCATCAGCTTTCAGGAGGCATGGCGCGGCGCGTTTTGATGGCACAGGCGATCTCCGGCGGGGCTAAATTGCTGATCGCAGATGAGCCGACAGCAGGGCTGGATCCCACCAATCGCGATATTATTCTGGCTAAACTGCGCAAACATGCTGATGAAGGCGGTGCCGTCTTGCTCATCACACATGATTTGATTCCTGTCCTTTCCTATGCGGATCGTATTGCGATTCTGAATGACGGGAAAATGTGTTGTCTGGCGCCAACATCAGCCTTCAGCGGAAGAGGAGAAACGCTCGGTTCTACCTATGCGCAATCACTCTGGCGTGCGCTGCCACAAAATGACTTCCATGCCTATGCTTGAAGCAAAAAACATCACGGCCGGCTATGGCAAACGAACGATCTTCACCGATGTTTCGCTGAGCCTGAGCGCGGGAACAATCTATTGTATTTCGGGACCATCGGGCTGCGGCAAGACCACGTTGGGTCGTATTCTTGCGGGGCTGAACCGTCCTGTTTCCGGTGCAGTCTCTTTTGGTCAGCAAAACCTATCGGACGCAAAACTTTGGCCGGTACAATATCTCTATCAGTCGCCGCTTGCAGCGATGAATCCACGCTGGCAGATCCGAAAAATCATTGCTGAATCTGGTCCGGTCGATCCCGATATTGCGCGGACTCTTGGCGTTGAAACAGAATGGGAAAACCGTTATCCGCACGAGTTGTCAGGCGGACAATTACAGCGTGTCTCAATCCTGCGCGCACTTGGCGCAAAACCTGCATTTTTGATTGCTGATGAAATTACCTCGGCGCTCGACCCCGTTGCACAAGCACAGATATGGCAACTGTTGTCGATGCTTGCAGAGAAGCACAGTCTTGGTATTGTCGCGATCAGCCATGATGAGAGCCTGCTTTCAAGAATAGCTGGCGCAAACAATCACTTCCGATTGGGTCGGTAGAGACGTGGACAAAAAAAGCCGGGAAAAATTCCCGGCTTTCTGACTATTATGCAATCACACAGGTAATCTCTGGCGGACCAAGGTCGTCCAATACGAAGCCCCCCAGGCAATCACATCGTCGTTAAAGTCATATTCCGGGTGATGCAGATTGGCACTTGGACCATTGCCAATATTGATCATTGCGCCCGGCACTTCATTGAGCATGAATGCAAAATCTTCGCCGCCAAGAGTGGCGGGCATGTCGCGCGCGACGCGGTCCGCACCGGAAACCGCCTCAGCGGCGAGGGCTGCCAGTTCGGTTTCACGTTCGTGATTGATGGTGACGGGATAATTACGCTGATAATCAAGTGTGGCCTTCGCGCTAAAAGCATCAGCAATACCAGCAACAGCACGCGTCAGCCGCTCCTCGATGTGATTGCGCACTTCTTCGCGCAATGTGCGGACTGTACCGGTCAATTTAATCTTCTGCGGAATGACATTAAAGGCGTCACCGCCATGAAGCGTGGTGATCGAAATGACGGCGGAATCAAGCGGATCGATGGTGCGTGCGCTCAAGGTCTGAATCGCCTGAATAAGCGCTGCCGTCACCGGAATTGGGTCAATCGTATGATGCGGGGAGGCGGCATGTCCGCCAACACCTTCGATGGTTATCTCCAGCACATCGACCGAGCCCATGATCGGACCGGAGTTGATAATGAAGTCACCGACCGGCAGGTTTGGACGGTTATGCATGCCGTAAACTTCATTGACCGGCCAGCGCTTGAAAAGGCCGTCATCAATCATCGCTTTGGCACCCGCGCCGCCTTCTTCCGCCGGCTGGAAGATCACAATGACGGTGCCGTCGAAAGCGCGGCTTTTTGCCAGTTCACGTGCCGCGCCTAAAAGCATCGTCGTGTGACCATCATGGCCGCAGGCATGCATTTTACCCGGAATTTTTGAGGCCCATTCAGCGCCGGTTTCTTCATGGATTGGCAGCGCGTCCATATCGGAGCGAAGGGCAATAGCGCGGCCTGATTTGTTGGTCTGTCCGTGAATGACACCGACAACGCCGGTGCGGCCAATGCCGGTCACGACTTCATCAAGGCCTGCCGCACGCAGCGCTTCCGCGACTTTTTCCGCTGTGCGATGAACATCATAGAGCAGTTCCGGATTTTCATGCAGATCACGTCGGAAGGCAATCAGTTCGTCGAGCTGGTTCGAGGTCCAGTTTTCAACCGGCATATCAGGCTCCTTTTTCTGCAGCGTCGAGTGTGTATCGGAAGTCGCAATGACTTGCGCCCTGCATGATGGTCTGGGTGCGTTCAAGCTTCATTTCCGGATTGTAGCCAATGCAGAAATCGCCATCGCGATTACATGATAGAAGGTGCCCGATATGGCCCAGTCCCATATCCCGGTACATTTCTGAATAGCGGCAGCGCTTTACATTGAAATCGAAATGATCTTTGCCCTGTGACAGCACTTCAATTTCCAGCGCATCATCCTTGGTCCAAAGCGGTAGAATATCGGCAAAGTCCTGAAGGTCCGGCGTGTGGCCCAGTTCCTGCGCAAAACTGCGACCCTGTTCAATCGCCGAGCGCGTTACCGCTTCGCCGATGGCAGCCTGAGCTTCTTCCTCGCCTGACCGCTCGCGAAGAACCTCATAAACATTTTTAAGAACAAGCGCCTCAATGCGGCGACGTTCGAGAATTGGCATCTGATTCATGGATCAACCTTTCGCATGAATGTTATTCAACTTCGCTTATAACTGAGGCTCTGTTTTATCCTTACGCCGCAACCAGGCGAGATAGAACGGCGCAATCTTTCGCGCAATTTTGTGGAAGGGCAGAGGGGCAGGGTCTGAAATCGGAAGTGCGAGCTCCTGTAATGGTTCGCCATCAAGCGCGCGTGCAAATTCGCGTCCAAGTGCTGTGCCAAGCGCGACCCCGCGGCCATTGCAGCCTATCCATGCCCAGCCGTTGGTTCCAAGCTGATGCATGCGCGGAAAGCGATCCCACGTCATGCCGATATAGCCGCTCCAGACATGGGTAATTTCGGGTTCACCCAAGGCCGGAAATGCTTCTGCCATATTGCGGGCGGCTTTGCGTTTGACGCGTTCGGCAACATTATAATCACCCATCACCACGCCGCCGGTGATCAGCCGGTTACGCGCGTCATAGCGGAAAAAGCGCAGATCGCCGCGTGTATCAGAGACAGCTTGACGGCCCGGAAGAATTGTTGCACGCAGAGTATCACTGAGCGGGGCCGTTGCCATTTGCCATGAAAGAACCGGCACGATGGAGCGCGCCAGACGCGGTGCAAGGCTTTCACGCAATTCGCCTGTATAGGCATTGGTTGCAAGCAAAAAGCCTTTTGCACGAACCGTTGCATTACCAACGCGCACGATCCAATGGTCGCCTGTTCTTTCGAAAGATGTGACAGGGCTTTGCTCATGGATGATCGCGCCGTGACGCTCCGCAGCAGCGGCCAGACCACGCGCAAGGGCGAGCGGATTGATGTGGCCACCCGTTGGGTTAAACATGCCACCATACCAGAAATCGCTGCCCAACAACTTCGATGTCGCGGTGCTATCAAGATATTGCGCTGGAAAGCCAAACCGCTTCCATGCCTCCACACGTGATTGCGATAGTTTCACGCGGCCCGGTGAATGCGCAGGCTGGAACCAGCCGGTCTGTTCAGCCTCGGCATGGATGTTTTCGTTACGGATGATGGAAAAAAGAATGTCGGCACTGTTGCCGATCAATTTTGCAAACCGTGTTCCGGCATCGCCATACCGTGCGGCAATGGCGTCTGGTTCTGCGGCGGTCATTGTCGGAATAACCTGACCATTGTTGCGTCCCGATGCACCCCAGCCAACAGCTTTTGCTTCAAGCAGGATCACCCGTTTGCCACGTTTCGCAAGATGAAGTGCTGCTGATAGGCCCGTGAAGCCACCGCCTACAATGACGAAATCCGCTTCCGCATCGGCTTTGATTGGCGCAGAAGGAACGCGCTCGGGTGCGGTTGCAGCCCAGATGGAAGGAGGAAATTGGATATTCTGCATAGGGGCGTGAACCTTCATTCTGTGCTGTCAAAGCGCGGCGGCGTCCAGCTTTTGCCGGGGATTGAGGCAAGAAGGCGCTGTGTATATTCGTGCTGCGGATGAGCAAAAACTTCGGCTGTCGGTCCGGTTTCAGCAATTTCGCCTTTCGACATCACGATGATGCGGTCGCATAATTGGGATGCGACGCGCAGGTCATGTGTTACGAAAAGAAGCGAGAGGTTGAGCCGTTCACGCAGATCGGCAAGAAGCCGCAAGACCTGTGCCTGAACCGAGACATCAAGCGCGGAAACCGGCTCGTCAGCCACGATGATGCGTGGTTCCAGTGCCAATGCCCGTGCGATGCCAATGCGCTGGCGTTGGCCGCCGGAGAATTCGTGCGGGAAACGATCAGCCGCAGCCGGTGAAAGCTCGACCAGTTCAAGCAGGTCGCGCGCTTTCGCATGCGCCTGTCTTTTTGGCATACCGTGGACGATTGGTCCCTGTGCAATCAGATCGACGACACGGCGGCGAGGATTGAGTGATGCCATCGGGTCTTGAAAGACCATTTGAATATCCTTGCGCATGGCGCGCACTTCGCGCGGGCTTGCACTGAGGAAATCGCGGCCATTCAAATCGACCTTGCCGCTGTCCGCTTCCAGAAGCCGCGTGACAATGCGCGAGACGGTGGTCTTGCCAGAGCCGCTTTCGCCGACCACACCGAGGGTTTCGCCTTGTCGCAGTTCGAAGGACAAGTCTTTTACAGCTGGCACAGCACTGCGTTTGCCACTGAATATTCCACCGCGCGCCCTGAATGTTTTGGACAAAGCATCCGCTTTAAGAACGACGGGCTGAGCATCACCGAATGGTCGAACGGCAGGTGGTATCAGCGCGGGAACGGCTGCGATAAGGGCTTTCGTATAGGGATGTTGCGGGTTGTTGAGCACATCCTTTGCTGGCCCTTCCTCAACAAGTTCTCCAAGCCTGAGCACAGCAACGCGATCGGCAATTTCTGCCACTACGCCAAAATCATGCGTAATGAACAAAATACCGGTGCTCTGTTCGCGTTGCAGATCACGGATGAGTTTGAGAATCTGCGCTTGTGTGGTCACATCAAGCGCAGTGGTTGGCTCGTCCGCGATGAGAAGGCGTGGCTTGAGGATCAGCGCCATGGCGATCATTACCCGCTGACGCTGCCCGCCGGAAATCTGGTGGGGATAGGCATTATAGGCCGACTGCGGATCGGGAATTTTGACGTCATGCAAAATGTCCATAACCGCGGTGCGACGCTCTTTTCGGCCAAGCCTGGTGTGTAGCCGCAGCACTTCATCAATCTGCCAGCCAACCGTCTTTTGCGGATTAAGCGCTGTCATCGGTTCCTGAAAAATCATGCCGATGCGGTTTCCCCGCAGAGCCTTCATTTCCTTTTCGCTCAGCGCGTAAAGATCGGTGCCTTCAAGCAGAACCGTGCCATTGGTAACGCGCACATGTGGTTCGGGCAGTAGGCGCATGATCGCGCCTGCGGAGAGCGACTTGCCTGAACCGCTCTCACCAACGAGGCAGACAATCTCACCCGGATTGACGGTTAATGTCAGGTCATGCAAGGCAAACGGACGGTCCGCACCGGTTGGGAGCGCTATTTGCAGATTTTTAATTTCAAGAACCGGGCTGGCTGTCATTTTTTCTGTCTCGGATTAAGCGCATCGTTGAGTCCCTCGCCGAGCAGACTGAAGGAGAGGACGGTCAGCAGAATGGCAATGCCGGGAATGACCGAGCAGAACCAGTCTGTGCGCAACACCGCGCGGCCCTGACCGATCATGTTGCCCCAGCTTGCATAATTGGGATCGCCCAGACCAAGAAACGCCAATGCGCTTTCCATCAGAATGGCTGTTGCCATCACGACGGATGCAAACACGATCACCGGCGGCAATGCATTGGGCAGAATTTCGCGGAAAATGATCGATGCGTTTCCAATACCTAAGTTGCGCGCCGCATCGACAAACTCACGTTTGCGAAGGGCCAGAAATTCAGCGCGTACCATGCGCGCAGGTGCCGTCCATGAAACAATGCCGATGCAAATGATAATGTTTTCAATGGATGATCCGAAGATTGCTACCAGTGCCAGCAACAAAACGAAACTTGGAACCGTCTGGAAAGCTTCTGTAACGCGCATCAGAACATCATCGACCCATCCGCCATAATAGCCGGCAAAGGCGCCAATCAGCACTCCGATGAAGATGGAAATGAGCGTGGCCACCACGCCGATCAGCAATGATATGCGGGCACCGTGAAAAATGCCGGACATGATGTCACGACCAAGCTGGTCAGTTCCGAGCGGTGTAGCCATATTCACGAATGGCCAGACAAGCGGATCACCGGCACGGCGCAGCGGATCGCCGGGTGTGATCACGTCAGCGAAAACTGCGATCAGCACAACAAGAATGAAAAGCAAAAGACCGAGCACGGCAGCGCGGTTGCGTTTGAACCTCTGCCAAAGAATCTTTGTGCGGGAGGTCTGCGGGCGCGGGAGAGTGAAGTCTTGCGATGTCATGACAATTCGATCCTGGAATCAAGCCGCGCATAGATAAGATCGGTGAGGAAATTGACGATGATGACAAGAATGGAGCACAGGAAGATAATGCCCATCAATGTGTTTATATCGCGTTTTATCACCGACATATAAGCAAGCTGGCCAAGTCCCGGTAGAGAGAAGATTGTCTCAATAACCACGGAGCCGCCAAGCACGGTGGAGAATTGAAGTCCGAGCAATGTGACAACCGGCAACAGCGCATTGCGCATGATGTGGTGAAACATAAGACGCGTGCCACTTGCACCCTTTGCGCGTGCGGTGCGCACATAATCAAGGTCTTCGACTTCCAGAACGCTGGTGCGCATCAAGCGCATATAAAATGCCAGATAAATCAGTGCCAGCGCTGTGGTTGGCATGATGAGGTGCATTGCAATATCGACCACATTATCCCAGCCCGAATAGAAGGCACCCAGCGTCTTCAATCCGCCCACCGGCAGCCAGCCAAGCTTGACGGAAAACACCAGCATCAGAAGAAGGCTGAAGAAAAAGCTCGGCATCGCATAGAAAATGAGGCCGAGTGTTGAGATTGCATTATCGGTCAGCGTATAGGCGCGGCGCGCAGCAATTGCGCCCAATGCAACGCCGAAAATAAAGGCCACCGAGAGCGAGGAAACCATCAGGAGCAATGTGGGCACCAGACGGCTCATCAGCACATCCCAGACGGGCAGCTCGTAAACATAAGACCAACCAAAATCCAGCTGTGCGATTTTGCTCATATAAAGCCCGAGTTGCATCCACACAGCCTGGTCAAGACCATATTCGGTCCGCAGATTGGCAACGAATTGCGGGTCCGCCCCGCCCATGTCACCGACAAGCGCGTCAACGGTATCGCCGGGGGCAAGCTTTATAATCAGAAACGACCCGATCATGATGAGAAGTATGACGGGGATCGCCTGCAAAATGCGCCGCAGCGCAAAACGCAATAGGGGAGGCAGGGGCATGACGGAGCATCCGATGGATTTTATAGGCAATACCGCCGACGGACTGTCCACCGACGGTATTGTTTGTTCAGTTTATTGGTCGATCCACAGATCGTACCAGCTTGAAGAATCCCAACGTGGCGTGTTGTGGTGGTTCTTCAAAGCCTTGTTGGTGACGCCGATGAACGGATGCTCAATGGCGAAAATAACCGGCAGATCTTTCATTTCGAGCTGCTGAACCTGATGGTAAAGCGCTGCACGCTTTGCAGGGTCGAGCTCGGATGCGGCCTGATCGATCAGACTGTCCATTTCGTCCGACTTGTAATCGAACTGGTTTGACCATGCGGTCCCGGCCGGAGTGCCGGACCGCAGCCAGACTGTGGTTGAGACGGCCGGATCCGAACGGAATTGGTGCCAGCCACTGGCCGTGTCAAAATCATGATCGCGATAGACACCATTGAGAAAGCCCGGCGCATCATTGGTCACGAGCTGAACATCGATGCCCACTTCTTTCATGGCTTGTGCATAATATTCAGACCAGAGTTGGGTATATTCGCCCCATGGTGCTGCGCGATGGCGCAATTTGAAGCGGATGCCGTCCGGCCCTACTGGATAGCCAGCTTCATCAAGCAGTTGCTTGGCTTTTTCAACATCATAAGGATAGGTCTGAACCTGATCGGTGTAATTTGCACCACCCGAACTTGGGATCGGGCCACGGCCCGGCTTGGCATAGCCCCGCATGATCGACTGGATCGCAAAATCGATGTCGAGGGCGTGGTAGATCGCCTGACGAACTTTCAGATTTGCTAGGATCGGATTGCGCAGATTAAATTCAACGGTCGAGTGAGCGACGTTGTTTTCAAAGCCCTTGGTGCCTGTGTCGAAACGGCCATCTTTTGCAAGGCGCTCTGTATCCGACATGGAGATGCCGTTGAAAGCAGTTTCCATGATTTCGCCTGATTCAAGCGCTGCTGCAGCGGCCGCCTTGTCCGGCATGAAGCGCCAGATTACGCGATCAAGATACGGATATTCCTTACCGCGCCAGTAATCGTCATTGCGCTGAGCAATGATGTGCTGTCCGCGCTCATATTCAACGAATTTGAATGGGCCAGTGCCGACAGGTGCCGAGTTATACTTGTTCTTGAGGATATCGGTGCCTTCATAAAGGTGCTTGGCGACAGGATGGCCAAGGTCAGGCATCGCGGCGACCAGAAGATCAAGCGGCATCGGCTTTGAATAACGGAAAACAGCCGTGTGCGGGTCTGTGCAATCGACAGCTTCCAGATTGGCCTGAAGCGTTGTCGAATAGTTGAGCAGCTTCTTCCACAGATTCATCGCACTGAACGAAACATCATCGCAGGTGAAAGGCTCGCCATCATGCCAGCGTACATTTTCGCGCAGCTTAAAAGTAATTTCCTTGCCGTCTTCCGATGAAGCCCAGCTTGTCGCCAGCACAGGCACATAGCCTTCATAGGTGCGATCGATCAGTGGCTCCATGATACGGCCCGTGATCTGATAAATACCTGTGGAGGCACGCAAGGCCGGATTAAGGATACCCTGCTCGGTATTCATATGGACGATGACTGTGCCGCCGCGTTTCACGTCTTCAGCATGGGAGGGTGCCGTTGTGAGCGAAAAAGCAGCGAGAAACAGGCCAAGGCCAGCTTTCCTGATATGCATTGATGTTCCCCTAAAAGAACGTTGAGGGAGGGCTTTCCAGCCTCTTTTCCCGCAGGTTCCATTCTTGTTCAAGTCCCTGATTTTGCTAGAAAATGCCTGATTCCAGCTTGAATGTTCTATGCAAGCACGCCTATGCTAGAATCTATATGAAAAATGTCAATATAAACTAACATTTGTCTCAAAAATGGAAAATTATATCGGAATTTCTGCGTTAATAAGTCTCAATTTCTTCAACGCAGGTTTGTCACAGCGCGCGTTGCGTTGCTTTGCATAAGTGTGTGCCATAACTTTCGCTGAAAGAACGAATTCACTGCCTGTAAAGAAAAAGGAGAGCTTGTATGTCCCATCCTGTCAAAGGTGTTGATCACATCTTCCTGCTTGTTAAAAATCTGGAGCAGAGTGCTGAGCAATATCGCCGTCTTGGTTTTACGCTCAGCCCTCGTGGTCTTCACAGCAAGGAAAAAGGCTCCGGCAATTATACAATCATGTTCCCGAAGGATTATTTCGAGCTTTTGGGTATGGTTGCTGAAACGCCCGGAAATCTGCATCTACGTGAGAAGCTTTCTGCACAGGGGGAAGGTGTGCATGCCGTAGCCTGCCGCATCGATAGCGCGTCACAGGCTAAAGCGGAACTGGCGGCTCTTGGACTTGAAACAGGGAACGTGGGGGCCTTTTCGCGTCCGGTTCAGTTGCCGAATGGCGGTGAGGGCGTTGCGGCTTTTGAGACTGTTTCATTTGCCGATCAGGAAGTGCCGCAGGGCATGGTTTTCATGTGCCAGCATAAGACACGTGAGACTGTTTGGCTTCCTGAGTTGATCGAGCATGAAAATGGTGCAAACGGATTATCGGCAGTGCTGGCAGTTTCTACTGATCCTGAAGCATCGGCGAACGGCTTTGCAAAGCTTTTTGCTGAAGGAAAAGCAACAGGCAGCGGCGGCGAGTGGCGCGTTTCCACGGGGCCGGACTCTGCTGATATTCTTGTTTATGATCGTCCTCATGCGGAGCAACTCTATGGAGCTGCGGCGTTGGACAAGACTTCGGTTCAAGCATTTTCCGGCTTGCGTCTTCGCGTAGCATCGCTCGACAAGACCCGCGCAGTTCTTAATGCCAATCATGTCCCTTATACTGAAAGATCAGGCAATATTGTCATTTCACCCGATGAGGCGAATGGGACAATTCTCGAATTTACGCTCTGAATGACAGCATTTCCAGCAAAAGTGCGCAGCAGTTTTGCGTGGGATGATGTGTGAAAATAAACAGATAGAGCATTTCCAATGATTCAATCAAACAGGAAATGCACTAGGGCTTTGTCGCAAAATTTTCACTTCTCCAGAGCTAAATTCGGATCAACGGCATATTTGAGTGAGGTGAAGGGCAATGTCGATTGATTTCAAAGGAGCTCATTTCCCTAAAAGTGTGATCCTCTATGCTGTTTACTTTTACGTCCGTTATGCGGTCTCGGATCGAGACCTTCAGGAAATTATGGCTGAGCGTGGTGTTGACGTTGACCATGCAACACTGAACCGTTGGGTGGTTCTATATTCTCCGCAGATCGCGGAACAAACTCAGAAACGCAAACACCCAACGCTTGGATCCTGGCGTGTTGACGAGACCTACATAAAGGTCAAAGGGAAATGGACGTATTTATATAGGGCCGTTGATCGTGACGGACACACGCTCGATTTCATGCTCTCTGAACGTCGAAACCTTGGCGCTGCACGGCGTTTCTTTAAGAAAGCCATTGCAAGCAATGGTGTTCCGCACAAGGTCGTCCTTGATAAAAGCGGAGCGAACTTCGCTGGCGCACAGGTTGTCAATAGTATCCTGAAGATCACCGGTACGGGCAAAGTGATGGAAATCTTGCAGGTCAAATATCTAAACAATATTCTTGAGCAGGATCATCGGTTCATCAAGCGGATCACCAAACACATGTTAGGCTTCAAAGCGTTTCATTCAGCATCAGCTACAATTGCCGGTATTGAAGTGGCCCACATGATTCGCAAAACCGATTCGCAAACGACCACCGCTCGCCATTCGAAGTCTTTGCCGAACTCGCAGGATAATTGCGTCAAAAGGTCAGGCCGCCTTTAACCTGTGAAAATTTGCGACACAGCCAAAAAGAGCACAAACGATGCCGATTGTCTGATCAAATATCTGGCGAGGTTCGATCTCAATTTCGATGGAGTGAGAATCCGAGTTCAAGACTCTTGACGGTGCCAGAGTCCAGTAGCTGACCGTGCCTTTTCGAGAGTCGTTCTCAAAACCTGACAGTCCGGCTACGGCCCCATTCTGGTCATTAATCTGGCAGTATGACTTTGCTAAACAGTTCAGGTATTGTCGTTTTCATGTTCCGGCAATCCAGCTTCTCACCCTTAGTGTTTTTGTCTCCTGCTTTGTGCCAACAGATGTTGGCAGCAAGTCCTCTTGCTATTAATGGAATGTAGCTTCTGTTTTATTGTGAGGAGAACGGCGGTATTTCATTAACGCAGTCGCTGGGTGTCAATCGGCGTTTAAACGGGACCCCTTATCGGCGTCCAAAAAGTACCCCTCCTTTAGGTTGCAAGGTTTAGCGTGCGCGGGCCCGTAACTTTAAA